>DAORUG010000182.1:0-5615 GCA_035433125.1 Flavobacterium sp. | reverse complement strand
AATTATTGTTAAAACCAATATTACTTTTTCCTTTAAAAGAAAGTTTAATTGACATTGAAAAGAGAAAACTTTCTATCGAAAATGACTCGGCTTATGTTTACGAAATCCAGTATGAATATCAATTACCGTTGGGTTACAAAGTGGAATTTTTACCCGAAAATGCAAAAACAGAAAACGTTTTGGGAAGTTTTGACATTCAATACAAGGTTCAAAACAATTTGATTACGGTAAAACAGAAAATAGAATCCAAAAAATTACTCTTGGAAACCAAAGATTTTGCGCTTTGGAATTCCTTCATAAAAGCATTGATCAAACAATACAATCAATCTATAATCCTTTCCAAATGATGAAAAGAATAGCCTTAATTTTTGTCTTATTAGTATCGTTTCAAAGTTATTCTCAAGAAATAAAAAGTTATACTTGGGACGAAAAACCAACCTTCAAAGAAATCCCAGAAGAATACAAAAACCAACCCGCAGTAGTTTTGTTAGACAAACGTTGGATTCACACACGAGTGGGAGGTTATGCATTCGCAACCTTTGGAATGAATCACTTTGCCATAAAAATCAACAAAGCCGAGGAAATCAATAAATACAATAAGATTAAAGCCCAAGACAATGGATATATTCGCGATGTTCGAGATTTTCATGCTCGGATAATTAAACCTAACGGGGAAATAAAATTATTGCCGCAAGACAAAATTATCGAAACAACAGAAGACAAAGTAAAATCGATAGTTTTCGAAGGAGTAGAAGCAGGAGATATTTTGGAATATTATTTTATCATAAAAGAAAATCCAATGTCTTATGGAGTCGAAGTTTTCCAAAAAGAAATCCCAGTTTTATTAGCCGAGTTTACGCACACTCAAGAAGGAGTAAAATTTGAAACTTTTGCTTCCTCAGAGTTTAAAGAAAGTGGTTTCAATAACAAATCTGTATCAACAGCCACCAATATTCCGCCTTATAAAGAAGAATCGAATGCACGAAACATAAAGAATTTAGTTAAGTTAATTTATATGGTTTCGACCCCAGGAATGGATATTTATAATTGGAGTACTTTTTTACCTAGATACCTTTCTAAACCGTCTTTTCAATATTTTAAGAAAAACCAAGCGCGAGAATTTATCCAAAATTTAAACATTGGAAACGAATCAACAGAGGAAAAATTAATTAAAATCGATGAATACATAAAAACTAATTTCGATTTTATTGGCAAAGGAGAAACGGCTCAAAAAATCACGAATTTAAACGGCGGAAAGCAAAAATTAACTGCCAGTGACGTTTTCGATTTGTATGGATTTACACTCAAAGAATTGAAAATTCCTTACAAAGTGGTCGTTGGAATGTCGCGTTTTGAAGGAGAAGTTGACGTCGAAAAATTTGTTGTGCCACTGTCACACGAATTTATGTATTACATTATTGAAACTGAAAAATTCCTTTCTCCTTACGAGAAATATTTGTCCTACGGTTATCCAATGTATGAAGTTCAGGGCTCAAAAGGAAGAACGTATAACCATGCCAATAAAGAAAATTACGAAATAACTTTTCCAATTGCTCCTGCGGAATTTACTGTGAACGAAACCCAAAGTAATGTTTCCCTTTCAGATGATTTAACAACGGCAACCATCGAAAAAAACTATTCAAACACAGGATATGACGGGCAGTTGTTTAGAAATTGGGTGAAATACCTCAAAGAAAACGAAGACGAAAAAACACTTGCTGATTTTGTTAAAAAAAGGATATTTGGTGACGAATTCGATTTAAAAATAACGAATTATACCTTCGAAAACCAAGAATTCAAATACAATTACACCAACACGCCATATACCATAAAAGTGAAGGCCGAAGCAAAAGAATCCTTAACCGAAAATGCCGGAAATTTGGTTTTAGTAAACCTCGGAAAATTGATTGGAAAACAAGCCAATTTATACCAAGAAACAGAGCGAAAATGGGATGTAGATATCAATTACGCTAAAACATACAAGCAGAAAATTATTTTTGACATTCCAAAAGGGTACGAGGTCGAAAGTTTCAAGGATTTGGTAATTGACAAAAAAATGGGCGGAGACGAAAGCAAAAATTGTTCTTTCAAATCCACAGCAAAAGTCGAAGGAAACCAATTGGTTGTTGAGGTTTTAGAGATTTACAAAACCATAAATTACCCAATAGAAACCTATCAAGATTATAGAAATGTAATCAATGCTTCTTCGGATTTCACCAAAGCATCGGTAGTGTTAAGACCGAAGAAATAAGCCCCTTTTTATTTTTAAAAAGCATAAAACATCAAAATGACCAACATACAATTCATCGCCAAGTCTGTTCAAACAGCGACCATAAACATTCAAAACACCGTTCAATTATTACAAGAAGATTGCACGATTCCGTTTATTTCCCGTTATCGAAAAGATAAAACAGGTAATTTGGATGAAGTTCAAATCGAACAAATTGCCAAACTTCAAAAGGATTACGAAGTCATTGTAAAACGAAAAGAAGCCATTTTAAAGTCAATCGAAGAGCAAAACGCATTAACACCCGAATTGGATAAAAAAATCCTGCAAAGCTTCGATTTACAGGAATTGGAGGATTTTTATTTGCCGTTCAAAAAGAAGAAAAAAACCAAAGCCGATGTCGCTCGCGAAAACGGATTGGAACCCTTGGCCAAAATCATAATGGCGCAAAACAACGACGATGTCGATTTTATCGCCACGAAATATCTGAACGACAACGTGATTAATGAAGACGCCGCTTTACAAGGCGCACGCGACATTATCGCCGAATGGATTAACGAAAATATTTATGTTCGTAAGCAATTGCGAAGACTTTTTCAACGAAAAGCAATCATTACAACTAAGGTCGTAAAAACCAAAAAAGACGACCAAGACGCCCAAAAATTCAATCAATATTTCGATTGGTCCGAGCCTTTGACCAAAGCGCCTTCACACAGATTATTGGCGATGCTTCGTGCCGAAAATGAAGGGTTTATCAAGTTTAAAGTGGAAGTAGATATTGACGAAGCTTATGATATTATTGACGAATTGGTTTTGAAAGGGCAAAGTCCAGCCACGCCGCACATACAATTAGCGATAGAAGACAGTTATAAACGATTGTTGAATCCAGCCATTTCAAACGAAGCTTTGCAGGAAGCCAAAGCCAAGGCTGATGCCAATTCAATTCAGGTTTTTGCCAATAATTTGGGACAACTATTGCTCGCACCACCTTTGGGTGAAAAACGAATTTTGGCTATAGATCCAGGTTTCCGTTCGGGTTGCAAAATAGTTTGTTTGGACGAAAAAGGAGATTTGCTCTACAATGAAACCATCTATCCACACGCGCCCCAAAATGAAACGGCGATGGCGATGAAAAAGATAAAATCGATGGTCAATGCCTATAACATTGACGCGATTTCTATCGGAAACGGAACCGCTTCGAGAGAAACGGAATTCTTCATTAAGAAAATAGCTTTCGATAAACCGGTTCAGGTTTTCATTGTTTCAGAAGCTGGCGCATCGGTTTATTCAGCATCGAAAATTGCAAGAGAGGAATTTCCAAACTATGATGTCACGGTTCGTGGTTCGGTTTCTATTGGAAGAAGATTATCGGATCCTTTAGCAGAATTGGTAAAAATTGACCCGAAAGCCATTGGCGTAGGCCAATACCAACACGATGTGGATCAAACCAAACTTAAAGAAGAACTAGACAATACTGTAATTCGTTGCGTGAATTCCGTTGGGATAAACATCAATACGGCGAGCAAGCATTTGTTGAGTTATGTGAGCGGAATAGGAGAGAAGTTGGCCGAAAATATCGTGCAATATCGCTCGGAAAACGGTCCGTTTGAAGACCGAAAACAACTCAAAAAAGTGCCTCGATTGGGTGAGAAAGCGTATCAGCAAGGTGTTGCTTTTATCCGAATTTCGAATGCTAAAAATCCGTTGGATAATTCTGCCGTGCATCCCGAAGCATACGGAATTGTCGAAAAAATGGCAAAAGACTTAAAACTTTCGGTAAATGATTTAATCGCCAATAAAGAAAAGACAGCTTTGATTAAACTTGAAAACTATATTACGCCAGAAATAGGTTTATTAACACTAAAAGACATCATCAAAGAGCTTGAAAAACCAGGATTAGATCCCAGAAAATCAGCCAAAATTTTCGAATTTGACCCGAATGTAAAAACCATAAAAGACTTGAAAACCGGAATGATTTTACCGGGAATTGTCAACAACATTACCAATTTTGGTTGCTTTGTCGATATTGGTTTGAAAGAAAGTGGCTTGGTTCACATTTCCCAACTCAAAGCAGGTTTTGTGAGCGATGTAAATGAAGTGGTCAAACTACACCAACACGTTGAGGTAAAAGTCACAGAGGTTGATGAGGATAGGAAGAGAATTCAATTGACGATGATACTATAATTATTTGTAAGTTTGTTAAAACTTATTACTTTGATGGATTATAGATTAGAATTGCTTGATGATAAAAGATTTGAAAATTTAACAAATACAATTTGTCAAAGGATATTGGGTATTGGTGTTATTGAATTTTCAGAAGGTAAAGACGGTGGAAGGGATGGAAAATTTACCGGAACAGCAACTGCTTTTCCTTCGGATGTTGAATCTTGGAAAGGTAAGTTTATAATTCAAGCTAAATTCACTAGTAATTCGCAAGCATCCTGTTCAGATAAAGAATTTGAAAACCTTATAAATCTTGAAATACCTAAAATAAAAAAGCTAAAAGAAAGAAATGAAATTGATAATTATTTAATTTTTACAAATAGAAAATATACGGGAGTTAAAGGCGAAAGACTTTTAGCTAAAATTAAAAAAGATTCTGGTCTAGAAAATGTTGAAATTTTAGGAAAAGAAACTATTAATAATAGATATTTAAATCAAAATAAGGACATTGTAAAACTTTTTGAGTTAGATAAACATCATATTCCATTTGATTTTTCAGAAGAGGAGATAAAGGATATTATTTTAGAGTTTAAAAAACAATTATCGACAATTGCTGAAGATATTAAAGCGAAAGTTGACCAAGTTAAATATGATTTTGATAAAATTGAAATAGAGGAGAAAAATAAAAAAAATTCATTAGGCAAAGATTATTTTGAAAATGAAATTTTATCTAAGTCACTATTAGATTTTACAAACATTCAAAGTTTTTTGGAAGATGATAAAAATTCAGAATTCAGAGACTATTATTTTGATATTGCATCAGAATTAAGTGGTCTAATTACTTTGAGAAGAGATAATTTTGATGTTTTTGAAGAGGTCTTGATTTTTATTTATCAAAAAATAGCTGATGGAAGTAAGGATTTAAAAGGTGGAAAAAGACACATTTCTACTCTTCTTCATTATATGTATATGAATTGTGAAATAGGATTAAAATGATAAAACCAAATAGACATACAAATCCTGATTATTCAGTTATAAATATTAGTGCCTATATATTAAAATTATTAAAAGCACATTCTACTATTGAATACGATAAATTACTAGGAAAAGTAATTAATGAATTGGGAGATAAAGCAAAGGAAAATTATCCTTACGCTTTAAACTTTTTGTTTTTATTAAATAAGATTAAATATCAAGAACTAACCGACACCTTTTCTTTCAATGA
>DAORUG010000181.1:0-5617 GCA_035433125.1 Flavobacterium sp. | reverse complement strand
GTGTTTATAATTGCTTCCAAAACTACTGCTGCTCCGTAATTTCCGTCTTTAAGTTTAAAAGTCAAACAATCTCCTTTTTCAAAAATAGGTTTACGAATTATTTTCTTTTTCCTTGACTTTGCTTTTGTTCTTTCAATCTGAATATCAGCTAAAAATTTATCAAGAACTATTTTTCGTTTTTTTATATCTTTCTCATCAGCACCGAGCTCTTTCCATACTTCAATGTCTGCTCCTGTTTCTATTATTTCTTTTACTTTATCAAAAATATTATCATCAAGTAACTTACATTCCCATTGAGCTTTTGCTAATGCAAACCAGAAATTATTACCGTCGTCTAAATCATTTATCGTTTCTTGGTTGTTAGAAATTAGTTTTTTAGAAATTTCGGCAACATCAAATCCCTCATTATAAAGATTGAAAAAATCCCCATAAATATCGGCATAAGTGTCATTAGATGATATTGCTGTTCCCCAAGCTCCCATATTTTCTACAAACTAATCTATAATATCAAACCCGCAATAGCTTCGCAAAACCTCAGGAATCACAATACCTTCCGCAGTTTGGTAATTTTCTAAAATTCCTGCCAAAACTCTTGGCAAAGCCAATGAACTTCCGTTTAAGGTATGTGCCAATTGGTTTTTTCCGTCTTTGTCCTTGAAACGCAACTTCAAACGATTCGCTTGAAAAGTCTCGAAATTAGAAACCGAACTGATTTCTAACCAACGTTCTTGCGCTGTAGAATACACTTCGAAATCATAGGTCAACGCAGAAGTGAAACCCATATCTCCGCCACAAAGACGCAAAATTCTATAGGGTAATTTCAATTCTTGGAGAATGCTTTTTACGTGTTCTACCATTCCTTCTAGAGCTTCATACGATTTGTCGGGATGTTCCACTCTCACAATTTCGACTTTATCAAATTGGTGCAAACGGTTCAATCCACGAACGTGAGCTCCATAAGAACCGGCTTCACGACGGAAACAAGGAGTGTAAGCTGTTGCCAAAACTGGCAATTCGTTTTCGTTCAGAATCACGTCACGAAACAAATTGGTTACGGGAACTTCTGCCGTTGGAATCAAATATAAATTATCGGTGGCGTCGTGGTACATTTGCCCTTCTTTGTCCGGCAATTGTCCGGTTCCGTAAGCCGAAGCTTCGTTGACCATATGAGGAACTTGGTATTCTTTGTAACCGGCAGCGGTGTTTTTGTCCAAGAAATAGGAAATCAAAGCACGTTGTAATCTGGCTCCTTTTCCTTTGTAAACCGGAAATCCTGCTCCCGTGATTTTATTTCCTAATTCGAAATCGATGATGTCGTATTTTTTTACCAATTCCCAATGTGGTTGTGCTCCTTCGTGTAAAACGGGAACATCGCCTTCTTGAAAAACGTTTAAGTTTTCCTCTGGAGTTTTTCCTTCGGGAACAATATCGGCGGGAAGATTGGGTAAAGTGTATAATTTTTCAGAAAGTTCCAAAGCAAGAGCATCGGCAGTTTCGGCTAAAACTTTGCTTTTTTCTTTTAACAGCACTGTTTTTTCTTTAAGAATAGCGGCTTTTGATTTTTCGCCTTTCTTCATCAATTCGCCAATGTCTTTGGATAATTTATTAGATTCTGATAAAATTCCGTCCAATTCCACTTGTGTGGCGCGACGTCTTTCATCCAATTGTACCACTTCTTGAACAACACTTGTGGCATCCATATTTCTTTTTGCCAAAGCCTTGATTACTTTCTCCTGATTCTCTCTAATAAATGCAATTTGTAACATATCCTTGTTTTTTAAACTCTTAGTTTGTTTTCAATATTAAGGAAGCAAATTTAAGGAAATGTTTGATAGGAATAAGACAAAAGTTTTTGCGCATTTACGTTTGCCATTTTCAGACACGAATTTCACTAATTGGCAACCTTTTTAATCTCTTTTAATCTCGTGACCGACAAATTCTTCTAAAGTGGCAAACATTTCGTCAACAGAAAGCACTTCGAAATCGGGATGGGATTTTAGGAAATTAGCGTTCAAAGTAACCAGGTTTTCTTCGATTTCGAAAAAAGTGTCGTTGTTGAGCAAATCTCTGGTTGGGTTTACACCTTCTAATTTTCCTTTCAGAAATTTATTGAGCTTTACACTGCTCATTAGTTTTACTTTTTTGGATTGTTGTTGGAATAATTCTAAATGTTTTTGGGCACCAATTAAGGCGAGACCTTCTTCGATCAATTCGTTTAATTCGGCATTCCAACCTGAAGAATGTACAAATTGGGCAAAGTTTCCCGTAACACATTGGGAATAATAATAGTCTAAATAATAACTCATCAACGCATCTTCGTGAATGAATTCGTCGTCGATTTTTTCCTCACGCATTAAGTTAATTACCGAAATATTAGAGTTAATCACATCCTGAAGATTCTCACTGTTGAAGGCTGTTTCCGAAACTATTATTCTGCCGAATTCCATAGGTTTTGTGTTTGAAGATTTATGGCAAATTTCGGGTAAAATAGTGAGCAATGGAAATGTTTTTTTTACCACAGATTGCACAGATTTTTGAGTTTTTAAAGATTCTGATTTATCCGTAATCCGATTCGTCACTATTTTTTTTCTGATTCATTTTGGCAACTAAAGCTTTCAAATGTAGGGCTTTTTCTTTTTTCTCTTTTTGAAGTTTAGCCTTTTTTCGATTGAGCAATTTGGTGTGTAAAGCCTTGTTTTTAGTATTTTTTTCAGGTCCTTTTGCCATAATAAAAAATCTCAATAATTTCTGCTAACAAATATAAACAAAGTCATACTAAAAATGAGAAATTGATTTAAAACCCAAATCCCCTAGCCCAAATAGCAGTGAAAATCCTTTTGTCCGGTGTTTGGCATAAAAAATTACAACAGATAGCGGAGTTGATTAAATTTTTAGGAATTAATTTATCTTATAAAACATTCATAAATAAAATTTAAATTATTTATAGCTCCCAAAACTCAATACCAATGCCAATCCGGTATAGTTGTATTTGCCCAAGTTCCCGAACAACTTTAAACCATAACCCACAACAACATCCTCTTTTTGATTAAAAAGTTTTAAGTTGAACTCATAAGGAAAACCCATCGTGGTGACAAAATATAATTCGGTGGGATTAGAATTAAAAATACTGAATGTGTTAACATCTATATATTCTGAATAAAAGAGCAGTGACAAGCCAGCACTTGCACTCAACGAAGAACCATGAAAGGGACGGTAAAAACCTACCATTACTGGAAAATTATCTATGCGGTAGTGCTTATAATAATTCAAAGGCACTATTCCTTCTTCTACATACTCTAAACCGCCTTGTTCATTATCCATTGTATAACCTAAAGTAAACAATATGTTTGAATACTCAAAATTGATACTTAAACCTCCTGCAAAACCATTGACATAGCCAAAAGCACCTCCTGCAAAAAGGTCTATACAACCAATTGAAGATTCCTCGGCATTGATTGGAATACTATTATTCGTGAATGTATTTTGTGAAAAAATAGTACTAATAAAGAAAATCGAAAAACAAAAACAAATGTAAAACTGTTTCATAATGATTCTGATTTAGTTAGTAAACCACTGTTTGTTAAAGGTATGAAAAAAAATAATTCAAGTAAAATTGTTTTTTATTTACCAAAACTCAGCTATACTCCAAAAAACAGAAGTCTTCAAAAGACCGACTCTTTGATGAAAAACAAATTGTCAATGGAGGGCTTTATAGAGAAACTATATTTCTAACAGTAAAATTCCATGAATCAATTTGCAACAGATGGCGGGAATAGTTCCAAAAAAAAAACGGAAACAACTTTAAAAGTTATTTCCGTTATATACTACAGTCTCATTAAGATTTATAATCTATCGCTATAGTCAATGAATTATCTAATATACACTGAAACAGCACCATTGGCCTCTTTCAATTTTAATTCAGAAAGCGTAAGATTAACTATATCATAAGTTGTAGTTGCACCATTTATTACCGTTGTTAATGTACCACCTGATTTGGTATAAGTTCCTGATAAAGTTGATAGTGCACAAGGACTTACTAGAGAACTATAATCTCATGAAGCCATTGTATTATCAATCTTTAGATTAATAAAATCATGGTCACAACCACTTGTGTTTTGTGGTGGATCAGTCAATGTTTCTACACCATTAATATTGGTACCCACTTTGACAATACCCCATTTTCCTACTATAGGTGCTAATGTATCTCCTTCGTTTTCATTACTACTACTACAAGACACTGCAAATAATCCGATACTCAATGCTAAGGCAAATACTATGCTTTTCATTTTCATAATTTTATTTTTTAAATTAATAAGACAAAATTAGCGGTATAGTTCTCGTAGAATGTTACAAAATTATTGATATGATTTACATTATTATTTTGATTGTAAGGATTTCCAGCTACGTTATTAGTGGAAATCCTTATTTGTTACTGCCAAAACCATAAGATTGCAAGGTATAAAGGGACATAGAAGATTCAGGGAAGCTAAATTGCTTCAAATAAAATTGGATTCCTTATTTTTGCAGCAAATTAAACTGAATTATGTTACAGAATCCAAAAAGATATACCATTACGGCGGCATTGCCTTATACAAACGGACCCATTCACATTGGGCATTTGGCGGGTGTTTATGTGCCTTCGGATATTTATTCCAGATATTTAAGATTGCAGGGAAGAGACGTTTTGTTTGTTTGCGGAAGCGACGAACACGGCGTGGCGATTTCTATGAAAGCCAAAAAAGAAGGCGTTACGCCTCAGGAAGTAATCGATAAATATGATGGAATTATCCGAAAATCATTCTCGGATTTTGGAATTTCGTTTGATAATTATTCCAGAACATCGGCCAAAATTCATCACGATACAGCTTCGGAATTCTTTAAAACGCTGTATGATAAAGGTGATTTTATAGAGGAAGTGACCGAACAATTATATGATGCGAAAGCAGACCAATTCTTGGCAGATCGTTTTGTTGTTGGGACTTGCCCAAAATGCGGCAATGAAGAAGCTTACGGTGATCAATGCGAAAAATGTGGTTCAACTTTGAATGCAACGGATTTGATTAATCCAAAATCAACCATTACAGGAGAAACGCCTATTTTGAAATCGACGAAGCACTGGTTTTTACCTTTGGATCGTTATGAAGATTTCTTGAAAGAATGGATTCTCGTTGGACATAAAAACGACTGGAAACCGAATGTTTACGGGCAAGTAAAATCTTGGATTGACGGTGGATTAGAACCTCGCGCGGTGACACGTGACCTCGATTGGGGAATTGACGTTCCTGTTGAAGGTGCCGAAGGAAAAAAATTATACGTTTGGTTTGACGCACCAATTGGCTACATTTCTTCTACCAAAGAATGGGCACAAAGAGAGGGAAAAGATTGGGAGCCGTATTGGAAAGATCAGGACACGAAATTGGTTCACTTTATAGGTAAAGACAATATTGTTTTTCACTGTATCATTTTCCCGGCGATGTTGAAAGCCGAAGGAAGTTATATTTTGCCGGATAATGTTCCAGCCAATGAATTTTTGAATTTGGAAGGAAATAAATTATCGACTTCCAAAAATTGGGCGGTTTGGTTGCACGAATATTTGGAAGAATTTCCAAATCAGCAA
>DAORUG010000180.1:2137-5641 GCA_035433125.1 Flavobacterium sp. | reverse complement strand
TTTGGGACCTATAAGCCCACCTCCGATGTCTTTTGCAGGATCGATAAAATGTACATCTGACAAATTTGCTGCTTTTACGATATCGGCTTCACTTCTTTTTTGAAGAAAAGAATTGTAAATATTATCGCTTAAATCGTATTTTCTTTTGATTTTGATTAACTCTTGTTGCTCTTCGGGTAACTGCTTGATGGTACTTTCAGCTTCACTGATTTTACTGTCCACCAAAGCCAAATCATATTGCAAGGCAGATTTTGCTGTGGTAATATTTTCCATCAAAACCTTCTTGATGGCTTCCATCTGATTGTCAAAATCTTTGAATATCTTCTCGCTTTTAACAGCATAAGCCATTTCTGATCGTTGAGTCGAAAGCGAAATTAATTTTGACACATTCACCACAATATTGGGGTCATCTATTCCCGCTACCGAGGGAGCTGGAAGTTTGGAATAATCAACACTACTTTTCAAATACGACTTCAAGGAATTGTAATAAGCCATTTTACGACTTATTTCATCTTTCTTGACATCATATTCCAACATTTTATCGGAAAATTTGGTGCCGTCGCCCTCGATGTCATAAATGTTTTTGCCTTTTCGAAAGGATTTGAGTTCGTTAGTAGTTTCTTTCAATTGCGATTCCATAGCCACAAGAGTGCTGTCGATGAAGCGAATGGTATTGGTGGCAAATTGATTTTTACTGTCTAATTGTCTTTTGATGAGCATTTTTACAGTCGAATTTAAATATTCGACCATTCGAGCTTTATTGGTTCCCTGCATCCCAAGCGTTATGATAGAACCTCCTTTATCATCCGACTTCACATTGACACCTCGATAGCCAGAAACCGTGCCGTCGAAATCATTAAATTGAACAAAATATTCGTTCCCTTTATACAATCCAGGATTGTCCTTTATTTGCAGTTTCCAATTCAAAAACGGTAAAGAAACTACTTCGCCCACCTTGTATCGCTTGACAAAATCACCAATTTCAACCGAAGTGGTACTATAAGAATTGTCGGTATAGTTAATCAGGGAAACCGCATTTCCTGCAAATGGAATTCGGATTTCATATTCGTTTTCACTCAAAAATTTAACCTTTATGAGTGTTCCTGCCAACTGCGCTCTTGATTTGTCGATAGTAACATAAAATGGCACTGCTCCGTAAGCATCGACAAGATTGTATTTTCCTTGTGCCAAATAGCTGATGTAATATTGTAGTTTATCGACAACCAACTCATTGTGAGAACGAGATTGTAGGGTGGTGCCAATAGTCTGAACCTGATCGGAAGTACCGCCCCAGTTAAAAACCAAACTGGTATTAGACGTAAATAGTGGATTGGTTTCCTCTTTTACCGAGATTACAGTTTCCATACTATAAATCTTTTCTTTTCGGATATTAACTTGGTAAGCAATGGTAAAAGTGATGGCCAAACTCAGCAAAAACCATTTCCAATAACTTCCAATTTTAATTAGAAATCCTTTAAAATCAAAACCCGTTTCGGCTTCAAAAATTGAAAAATCCTTTATATCTAACATTTTTGATTTTTATTATAGTTGTAATAAAACTAAAGTAGTGGTAACTAATGAAATAAGGGTGATAATAGTAGAAAGTGATTCTATACCTGTCTTTCCGGTTCCCCAAGTTTTTTGTTTGAGGGGTTTTACATAAATATAATCATTGGGTTGCAAATTATAGTAAGGGGATTTCATCACGTTAATGTCGGTAAGATCGATGTCGTGCATCTCGGTTCCGGTAGGAGTTTGCCTAATGATAGTCACCGCTTTTCGATCTCCGGTTACAGTAATATCCCCTGAATTGGCAATGGCTTCCATAATATTGACATGATCCTGAAATAAAAATTTAGTTCCCATGCTGCCTACCTCACCATTGATAGTATATTTGAAACCAGCCAAACGTACGATGACAAAAATATTAGCTTCTTTTTTGAAATACTCGTCCAAAAGTTGTTTCTCAATTTTTAATCTTAATTCTTCAACCGTATAGCCAATGGCTGTGATTTCACCTAAAACCGGAATTCGGATACTGCCGTGATCATCAACCGTATAACCCGAAAAATACAATGAAGATCCCACATTATCAGTTTCTCCTTTATTAGTAGGGTTAAAAATACTAACGAGTTTAGGGTCATCCGCTTTGATAGTAATACTCAAAACATCATTCACCTGAAGTCGGTAAGGCTTTGACATCACCTCAGAAATAGGAACATCGCTTGAGGCACCATTTTTATTCTGAAGATAAATAAGATCTTTGGTTGGAATACAAGAAGTAAAAAAAATACTAATTCCCAGTAATATATAGAGTACAGATTTGTTCATTATTCTATTTTAGGTAACAAATATAGGGTTTCATTTAATAATTTAAAAGTATCGCCATTTATTATACGAATTATTTGTTCAAAGCGTAACAATATAGAATAATATTAAAAAAAAACACTCCAAAAATCAAAACCACCTGCAACCTGCTATCTGAAATCTGAAATCTGCCATCTGCCATCTGCAACCTGCTATCTGCAACCTGCTATCTGCAACCTCTAACTTCTAAAACTCTTCTCAAACGGCACACGTTGCAAAATACTTCTTCCCAAAGTCACCTCATCGGCATACTCCAATTCATCACCAACAGCTATTCCACGGGCAATAGTAGTCGTTACAACCTCGTAATCCTGAATTTGTCTGTAAATATAAAAATTGGTCGTATCACCTTCCATAGTGGAACTTAGGGCAAAAATAATCTCCTTGACCTCACCTGATTTTACTTTATCAACCAGAGAATTAATATTCAACTGACTGGGACCTACACCATCTATTGGCGAAATCTTACCACCTAAAACGTGATAAATTCCTCTAAATTGTCCTGTATTTTCAATCGCCATTACATCGCGAATGTCTTCGACCACACAAATAATTTGGCGGTCTCGCTTAGCATTGGAACAAATATCACAAACAGCCGCATCCGAAATATTATGACAACTTTCGCAGAATTGAACCTCCTCTCGCATGCCGGTCAAGGCTTGCGACAAAAAGGCGGTTTGCTCTTTAGGCTGTTTCAATAAATGCAACACCAGTCGCAAGGCAGTTCGCTTGCCAATACCGGGTAATTGAGACATTTCGTTGACTGCTTTCTCTAAAAGTTTTGATGAAAATTCCATAACTACAAAGATATAAATTTGGTTGAATTAGATCCATCGATTAGGTAATGGTTAATCGATTAGCTTTTTAACCCTTTGAAACAACTAAACCTTAACAAATTCCCCCTTTAGGGGGTTAGGGCAATGTCATTAAGTTAGGGGGTTTGTTGATGATTTTGTCATTCTGACGAAGGAAGAATCTCAACAAACATGAGCAACTAACACGAGATTCTTCCTTCGTCAGAATTGACAAGTAAAGCTTAACTTAATGAAATTGGGGGCTAGGGATCAACTTCCCATTTCTAAACTCCCCCCCCTTCGGAGGGGGCGGGGGGAGGAACAAAAAAAGAGGCTTTCGCCT
>DAORUG010000180.1:0-2037 GCA_035433125.1 Flavobacterium sp. | reverse complement strand
ACTCCCCCCCCTTCGGAGGGGGCGGGGGGAGGAACAAAAAAAGAGGCTTTCGCCTCTTTAATTATCTCTTAAAAATCGCCTTATACCAAGGTTTCTTTTCTTGGGTAACCCCATAGCCATAATTGCCGTAACCATAGCCATAACCACCATAACCGTATCCTTTAGCTACTTCAGTATCATTAAGAATAAAGGCCATATTAGGCAGTTTATTTTCTTTATGTAAAATATCAGGAATAGTAAGGGTGCGTTTATCTAAATAATTGGCTCGTACCACATATACAAAAGTATCCGCATGTTTTGCAACAATTAAAGTATCCGAAACCAAACTTACGGGAGCGGTATCTACAACAATATAATCATATTCCTTTTTGAATTGAGCAAACAGTTCATCTACTTTTTTGCTCATTAACATTTCGGTTGGATTTGGAGGAATAATCCCCCCCAAAAGCACATCAAAGGCTTCATACCCTTTCATCGGAGTAATAAAATTAGTAATGGGTATATTTTTGGCTGATAAATAATCGGTTAACCCTTTAGGATCTGAAATACCAACATATTCATTCAATTTTGGTTTTCTGATATCCATTCCAATCAAAAGCACCTTTTTTCCAGAATGAGCAAAAATACTAGCTAAATTTACCGACAAAAAAGTTTTCCCTTCACCAGGAATGGTAGAAGTAACAAAGACACTCTTGGCTCTGTCTTCTGGAACTTGTGTCAACATATATTCCAAATTTGCCCGAACAATCCGAAGGGCTTCGGCTGTACTCGTTCGACTAGTGGTATCAACAATCTCGTTAGTAGTCAATGCTCTTGGAATATCTCCCAAAAATGGAATGTTAAACTTATCGGTGATATCAAAACGGTTTTTTACTTTAGTATCCAATAAATCCTTAACATATATAATTCCAAAGGGAATCAGCAACCCCATCAATAAAGCCCCTAGATAAATAATATTTTTCTTAGGTGAAACAGGTATATTTGAGGCTTTGGCAGCATCAATAACTCGAGCATTAGGAGCCGTTGCCGCTAAGGAAATAGCAGTTTCTTCTCTTTTTTGAAGCAAATACAAATACAGTTCCTCTTTTACTTTTTGTTGACGTGCAATGACTCTAAACTGTCGCTCTTGAACAGGTATTTTTCCAATTTTCGAATCCAAAAGCCCTTCCTGACCTTTTAAATTCCTTTTCTGAATAGTCAAATTGGCTTGCATTCGGGACAAACTCTCAGCTACATTCGCTTTCAAGGAAGTAATTTGTTCATCCAATTTCACTACCGATGGATTAGAAAGAGTAGCCGATTTCAATATTCGGTTACGATTCAAAACCAATTGGTTATAGCTATTAATCAACGAAGAAGCATCGGTTTGACCTGAAATAATGTTAGAAGGCAACAAATCCCCATTCGTGCTTTTCTTCATAAAATCCAACAAAGAAGATACCACATTCAATTGGATTTCATTCTCAACGCTTTTTTTATTATACTCACTCGAACCTTCGATAAAGAGCTTGGCCTCCGATTCAATATCGGTAAGACTATTCGACGTTTTAAAACTTTCAACATCTTTTTCTACCCCATCCAACTCCTGAGTAATCAAAATCAATCGACTCGAGATAAACTTTGAAGTGTTTTCGGATATAAAATTCTTATCGGCAGCAGCATCATCATTATAAATCTGAATAAGATTATCCAGAAAAACCTCTGCACGTTTTAAAATAGGATCAGTCAAACTAATGGATACGACACTACTGGTTTTACTGATAGGATCTACCACCAAACGCCTTTGATAGCTGGCTACAACTTTATCAAAAGGAGTAACTGCTATAAAAATGGATTTGTCTTCAAGATCTTTTGGTTGGTTCTTCTCAATAGATTTTGTAATAATCAAACCGCCATTTATGGTCGGTATTACTTCACCGTATCGAAATTCTTTTTTATTAGTTAACAAAACTGGAGTCTCCTCATCGATAGCACTTACTAATTCAAACGTATCGGGTGATAATTTTATAAATTCCCATTTCATCCCATCGGTGTAAA
>DAORUG010000179.1:0-5701 GCA_035433125.1 Flavobacterium sp. | reverse complement strand
TATCCTCCTGCGCCAATTTTCGCAATATATACTCTTGTATTTCAACAAAACTTGACAGTCGGCTGCGCAAGCGGTCAATGACATACAAATACCTTTTAAAATAGATTAATTTTGACATAATTATTGAAATTTATTTGTCAAAGATAATTTATTTGTCTGCCATTTTATGACAGAGTAAAAAAATGAAATTAAAAATTCACAATTAAAAAATATTTTCACAACGCCATCTTTTGGCGTTTTGTCCAATTAGTTTTGTCCTAAATTATAAAAACAAACATTATGGACACCCTAAAAAATGATGCTGAAAACCCTGTAGCATTGCCTTTATTAAAGCCTAGTTTCGAAATATTTAATTCCGCAGGAACTTATGTTAACTGCTACAGAATGTTCTTTGGACACTACAATGTAATGCCCAATTACAAGTCTATCGATTATATAAATATTGTTGAATTCAAGAAATGGTTTGAAAAGCAATATGAAAACCAAATAATCAAACAACATTACAGACAAGACTATGATTCCGAAAAAAAGGAATTAGAATACATTGATCATTTCTATTTTCTTGAGCAAGGAATAATGTTAAATGTCGAATTAAGTAGTATTTACATCCTTTACTTGTGTGAAAAAGAATCAATAGTTAACCTTCTTTTTGAAGAATGCAAAAGATTTATCAAAATTCCTAAAAAAACAACTGATATCAGTTTAATTATTTCTCGAAATGGTCATTTAGACACCATTGAAGTTCACATCAAAAAACCCAAAATTGATTTCAATATCCATTATAATGAAGATTTTTATCCTATTCATAAATCAATGGTGAAACAACTCAACAAAAAAGACACGAATGGACTCTATCTTTTTCACGGCCAACCTGGTACAGGCAAAAGCACCTATATCAAATATTTAATTCACCAATTGAAGAAAAAAGTAATCTTCATTTCTCCTAAAATGGCTGGTGAACTAGACAATCTCAGTATGACTCCTTTCCTACTAGAGAACAGAAATTCAGTTTTAGTAATAGAAGATGCAGAAGAATTGATATCTTCTCGTGAGGAAGTACGAAATTCCAATCTCTCGATGTTACTCAATCTTACAGATGGTTTACTGGGAGAAAGTCTCGGAATTCAAATCATTGCCACTTTTAACACCGATGTAAAAAATATAGATAAAGCCTTACTACGCAAAGGAAGACTCTCGGTTATTTACGATTTCAAACTGCTTGAACTTGACAGAACCAATGCTTTATTGAAAAAATTAGGACATACAATTGAAGTTGTGCATCCTCTATCGGCTGCCGATATTTTCAACTTTGAAATTAGTAACAATTATGAACCTAAACTGAGAAGAGCTGTGGGATTTGGAAATTAGTTTTCAAAGAAAGATTGTTTTGGAATTAAAATTATTTGAGGAAAAGCTATGATAGAAACTCATATTTAGCTGTTCTGATTGTTTGCGACAACTTCAAATTAAATAATTTCAAAAATAAAATTGCAAAATGAGGAAAACCGTAAAACACTTCTATTCCTATAGTTTAATTTTGAAAAGTGATCCTTAAAACAGTTTTTTTTAGGCAAATAGTCATTGTACAAACAGTGCATAACCTGTTCATAATTTGAATAGGTTATTACTTATAAAAACCATAGATTTACGTCTTACATTTTTGAACCCAATAAATGCAAATACTATAATTTCCATTTAAAAAAATAATACCATTTCAAGACAATGAACCAATCCGTACACAATAAATTAGTTTCCTTCATTTGGTCAATTGCAGACGATTGTTTGCGTGACGTTTATGTTCGTGGTAAATACCGCGATGTAATTCTTCCTATGGTGGTTTTGCGCCGATTGGACGCTTTGTTAGAACCGACCAAAGATGCCGTGATGGAAGAATTAACATTCCAACGTGACGAAGCTGGTTTTACAGAATGGGACGAAAACGGATTGCGTGCCGCTTCTGGTTATGTATTTTATAACACGAGTCCTTGGACGTTGCAACGTTTGCACGACACGGCTACCAATAGCCAACAATTGTTACAAGCCAATTTTGAGGATTACCTCAACGGTTTTAGTGCCAACGTAAAAGAGATTATTGAAAAATTCAAATTGAGAAGTCAGGTTCGGCATATGGCTTCCAAAGATGTGTTGCTGGATGTCTTGGAAAAATTTACTTCACCAGATATTAATCTGACTCCTTTTGAGAAAAACGACAGTAATGGACGTAAACTTCCTGCCTTATCGAATCTCGGAATGGGTTATGTTTTTGAAGAATTAATCCGCAAGTTCAACGAAGAGAATAATGAAGAAGCAGGAGAGCACTTTACCCCTCGTGAAGTAATTGATTTGATGACCCACATTATTTTCGATCCCATTAAAAATAATCTTCCACCGGTAATGACCATTTATGACCCGGCTTGTGGTAGTGGAGGAATGTTGACCGAAGCACAAAACTTCATCAAAGACGAAGAAGGCGAAATCCGTGCTATAAATTCTGATGTGTATTTGTATGGCAAGGAAATCAACGACGAAACCTACGCAATTTGCAAATCGGATATGATGATTAAGGGCAATAATCCCGAAAATATTCGGGTGGGTTCTACCCTATCCACCGATGAATTTGCAGGAACCACTTTCGATTTTATGTTATCGAATCCGCCTTACGGGAAATCTTGGGCATCAGAACAAAAATACATCAAGGACGGAAAAGACGTAATCGACACCCGTTTCCAAATCCGATTGAAAAACTATTGGGGTATCGAAGAAGATGCTGATGCCATCCCGCGTTCTTCCGATGGGCAGTTGTTGTTCTTAATGGAAATGGTGAGCAAAATGAAACCGCTTTCGCAAAGTCCTTCGGGAACCCGAATTGCCTCAGTGCATAACGGAAGCAGCTTATTTACTGGTGATGCCGGTGGTGGCGAAAGCAACATTCGTCGTTACATTATCGAAAACGATTGGTTGGAAGCCATCGTGCAAATGCCGAATAACTTGTTTTACAACACTGGTATTACCACCTACGTTTGGATTTTGAGCAACAATAAAACCGCTAACCGAAAAGGTAAAGTTCAATTGATTGATGCCGGACAACTCTTTCGCAAACTGCGCAAGAATTTGGGAAACAAAAACTGTGAGTTTGCTCCCGAACACATTAGCGAAATCGTGAAAACCTATACCGATTTGGCTCCTATCGAAAGAACGACTGATGAAGGTATTGCCTCCAAAGTATTCGACAACAGCGATTTTGGGTATCACAAAGTAACCATTGAAAGACCTAAACGACTGAAAGCCCAATTCACTGCGGAACGCATAGCCGAATTACGGTATGACAAGACCCTAAAAGAACCTATGGTGTATGCTTATGAAACTTACGGCGAAGCTATTTACAAGGAGATTGAAAACCATAAAAAAGAAATCTTAGACTGGTGCGAAAAGCAAGAATTGAATTTAACTAGTTCCAATCAAACCAAGTTAGTAAATACAGCCACTTGGAAAAAACAAGTCGACTTACTAAAGCTAGCCACTACTTTGATGGAAGCTATTGGCAACAAAGAGTATACTGATTATAATTTGTTTAAAGGAGAAGTAGATGTACTTTTAAAAGCACACGGTATTAGTATAAGTGCCAGTGATAAAAATGCGATTTTGAATGCCGTGAGTTGGTACGATGCCGAAGCCGAGAAAGTTATTAAAGGGACTATTAAACTTAGTGGTGAAAAATTAGACAAAGTACTTGAACATTTAGATTGTACCGAAACTGAACTAGCCAATTACGGTTATTACCCAACCACTAAAAAAGGAGAATATCTTGTTTATGAAACCGAAAGTGATTTGCGCGATACAGAAAACGTACCCTTAAAAGAAGATATTCACAGCTACTTTCTGCGTGAAGTAAAACCCCACGTTGCCGAAGCCTGGATCAACCTTGATGCAACCAAAATTGGTTATGAAATCAGCTTTAACAAATATTTCTACCAACACAAACCCTTGCGTGCTATTGCAGCAGTTACAGCTGATATTATAGCTTTAGAAAAACTAAGTGATGGACTAATTGCTGAAATATTAAACCTATAACCAATGAAAAAATACGACAAGTATAAAAACAGCGGCGTGGAATGGTTGGGCGAAATTCCTGAGCATTGGAATTTTATTCGGATGAAGCATTTATTTAAAGACCATTCAGAAAAGAATAAACCTAGTGAAGAATTATTATCTGTTACCCAAAATCAAGGTGTAGTTCCAAGAAGTTGGGTTGAAAATAGAATGGTAATGCCTTCTGGAGCATTAGAATCTTTTAAATTCATTCAAAAAGGAGATTTTGCGATTAGTTTAAGATCTTTTGAAGGTGGTTTAGAATATTGCCATCATGATGGCATTATAAGTCCTGCATATACGGTACTTAAAACAAAAAGAAAAATAGCAGAACAATATTATAAATATTTATTTAAATCATTTTCCTTTATTTCTGAATTGCAAACAAGTGTTGTTGGAATTAGAGAAGGAAAAAATATCAGTTATCCAGAATTATCATATTCTTTTTTACCTGTACCAAATATCGAAGAACAAACCGCGATAGCCCATTTCCTAGACGACAAAACCTCCAAAATAGAGCAAGCCATTGGCATCAAACAGAAACAAATCGAACTGCTCAAAGAACGCAGACAAATCTTGATTCATAAAGCCGTTACTAGAGGTTTAAATGACGATGTTAAGTTAAAAGATAGCGGTGTGGAATGGATTGGGGAGATTCCTGAGCATTGGGATATTGTTAAAATCAAACACATTAGTTCCAAAATAGGAAGTGGAGTTACTCCTTCTGGTGGGGGAACTACATATTTAGAAAGTGGAATTCCGTTATTAAGAAGTCAAAATATTTTGTTTGGAAAAATTGAATTAGAAGGAGTTGCATTTATTTCTGATAAAGTTCACACTTCAATGTCCAATAGTCAAGTTAAAAAAGGAGATGTTTTATTAAATATCACCGGAGGTTCAATTGGAAGATGTCATTTTGTAGATTTTGATTCAGAATTAAATGTAAATCAGCACGTATGTATTATTAGACCGACAAAAGAAATAACTACAATATTTTTAAATAGTGTTTTAAGTTCTGAAATCGGACAAGGTCAGATTTGGTATAATCAGCAAGGTGGTGGACGTGAAGGATTAAATTTTCAGTCTATAAAAAACTTTTATCTTCCATTACCACCAATTTCTGAACAATATTCTATTTGTAACTTTATTGAACAATCAACAAATAAGTTCGCCACAGCCATTTCATTAAAAGAGCAAGAGATAGAAAAGTTGAAGGAATATAAAATGAGTTTGATAGATGGGGTTGTAACGGGGAAGGTAAAGGTTTGTTAAAAATATAAAAAAAATACAATATGATACCACAAAAAATACTAGATGCTATGTATGACTGCCTAGATTATGCAGACTTAGATGGATTTGAAAAACAAGTAAAAAAATACCTAAAAACTACAGATGAATCAACAGCCAGCCAAGGTTTAGCTACATTCATAGTTACTGAATATACAGCTTCTAATGCAGATGCAATGTCAAAGCTGATGGAAATAATAATTCGATGTAATCCCAACTTAGCTTTAATCAACTATCCTGAAAATCATTTTTTTAGAATAATAATGATTTCGGGTTCAATGGATTTATTTGAGTGTTATGCAGAAGAAGCCATAGAGCCTCATTT
>DAORUG010000178.1:0-5718 GCA_035433125.1 Flavobacterium sp. | reverse complement strand
TAATTCGCATATCAACATTGGTGTTTGCGACCAATTTTAGGTGATGCTCATTTCATAAACTTATGATTTTTTGTTCTTGCCAAAATTGAATTTCACTTTCTCCACTACTTGCACTTTGGGTGCCGGTTTTTTGAAAGGTTTCTTTTTGGCCGCAGGCTTTGTTTTAGAAGGACTTTGATCGCCTCTTGCTCTTTCTTCGTCTTTTGGCTTTGCCTTAAATTCTGTTCTTTCTTTTGCTCCTTCTTTGGCAGGAATTTCAGCTTTGTGTTTCGCCAAAACAGCTGTTGGGTTCTTAGGATTTTCTTTAGTTCCTCGCAAATGAATTACCAATCCGTTTAGGAAATTACGCAATACTTGGTCACCACATTCTACATAGTTTTCGTGATTTTCGGCACGAAAAAAAGCACTCAATTCTGTTTTTGAAATTCTAAAATCTACCAATTCTAATATCTCAACTATTTGGTCATCACGAAGCATTAGAGCTACTCGAAGTTTTTTGAAAATATCGTTGTTTGTCATAAGTCAGTTTGTTGTTTAGGGTTAATTGTTTGTGGTTATGGAGCTATATATTACCAACCGTAAAAAATCATTCGTTAAAAAAGCCAAAGATAAGCATTTGCAAATCCATCTCGCCATAATTTTTCGTTATGCTGACCGCCTTTTACAATTTTCTTTTTGGTCAATTTCTTGCACTCACATCTTTTTTCTGAAACCAAAGCGTCAATTTTGTTGAGGTCTGTGACCATATCGGCATCGCCTTCGGTATCGCCACAGAGAAAATAAATTTTGGTTTTTAGTTTTGGGATTGTATTCGTCAATTCAACAATTTCTTTTCGGTTGAACCAAAATGAAGGTGAAAATATTCCCGCTTTCCCAAATACTTCAGGATATTTCAAAATCGCATAATAGGAAACTAGCCCGCCGAGCGAACTTCCCATAATGGCAGTGTTTTTGGTGTTGGTTTTTGTTCTGTATTTTATGTCGATTGCCGGCTTGAGGGTTTTTACAATAAATTCAAGATAATTATCGGCATTTCCTCCGCCGTATTTTGCATTTTTATAAGGTGTTAATTCCTCCATTCGTTTTTCATTTCCGTGCTCAATTCCCACAACAATGACTTGTGCATTGAGGCTATCCAATTTTTCATCCACATTCCATTCGCCAACAAAAGAAGTTTTGGCATCAAAAAGATTTTGGGCATCGTGCATATAAATTACCGGATGTTTCTTTTGAGTCGAATCGTAATTCTTGGGCAGATAAATCCAAATTTTCTTGGTACAATTCAATTGTGGCGCTTCGATAGTAAAAGTGGAAACTTGTTTTGAAGCAGTGTTTTGCTGGGCAAAAGTTTTACCTGTAACAATAAAAAGAAGAATCAGTAATGTAAATCGTTGCATCATTGCTAAGTTTTGTGATTTGGATAAAAAACAATATTTTAGCTAAAAATAATAATTTTGATGCACACTTACGACCAAAAAATCAGTTTACTTTTAGAAATGATAGCTTTTTCCACAATTGACGGTAATTTACATAAAAATGAATACGCTTTTTTGGCGATTGTGGCCAATGAGTTGAAGATTAGTAAACCTGTTTTCAATGATTTGTTTCATCAGGAATTGCCTCATATTGTTATAAAATCAGAGTTTGAGCGCTTCCACCAGTTTTATCGTTTGGCTTTATTGATGCATTCTGATGGAGTTTTGCACCCCAAAGAAGAAGTTGCCATTTTGCAAATAGGAATCAATATGGGACTAAATCCCATTGTCACCACGCGCATTCTCAAAATGATGAAAAAGAAACAAAGCCCAATAATTGAAGCCGATATTTTATTGGAAATTTTTAAAGAGCAACATAATTAGGGATGATTTTTTTGTAGAGAGTTATTAAAATTTGGTATTTTTTTCGCTCCGAAATTCCGATGGCTATCGGAACTGACCTTGAGGATGTGTTCATCAGTCTGTGACTGACAAAAATTAAATAACTTAAAACAAAATCGGTTGAAAACCTAAAGTGACTACCTTAAAGTTGGAGACTTTGCGGAGGTGAGTATTATCTATGTCTCTTTTTTTTAGCCATTTTTTATTTCAAATATAGTGGGATTTCAGTGACAAACCGCATTGCAAACGCTACGATTTGATTATTGATTTGAGTAGGTACTCGTCGCAGACGAGCACCAGTGGATTTTATTTGTATTTCAAATTTAGAATATTCAATAATATTTCTTCGGCTTTAGTTTGATCATTAATCTCAAGTTTTTGTTTAATTAACTTAATGTTTTTTTGTAAAGTATTTACTTTAGCAGTTTGATAAATACCTAAATTATCTTTTGGTAAATTCTCGACAGCATAAAAGAAACCTTTTTCAAAATTATCTCCAGAAAAATTCATTTCTGCAATTATTTGTTCTAATTCAAATGTTTTATACGGATAGTCATTCGACGCATTCCATCTTTTGATTAGTCGGATTATTGGTTTTAAAATTGAATTATATTTATTGTTATTATTAGTTAATAAAGTATTAAATCCTTTTGGGTCGGTATTTATCCAAACGCTTTCTCTATTTGGGATTTGATAAGTGTTATTCCAAAAAGTTGATAAATATCTACAAGGTACTAAATCAAATTTTATTTTTTGCATCTCTAATACTATTGAAGGATGGTCTTTTAAAACTTTAGTAGTTGGATACTTAGCAATTGCAAATCTTTTTAGTTGATTTCTATACGTTTCCGAATTGTAAGTATTTAATTGTTGATTAAATACAATTAGAACATCAATGTCTGAACTTTCATCAAATTCTCTTGGTAAAATTGTTGACCTTGAAAATGAACCAAAAACAAGAATTTCATCGACTTGATTTCCAAAATACGATTTTATGTTTTGTTTGAAATTTTCAATTTTACCATTAATATATTCTCTTTCTTTAGAACCATATTTTATAAATAGTTCTTCCGCTAATTTTTGAAGTCTGTAATTTATTGTTGCCATATTATTTCCACCAAATATTCATTTCTGCATTATTTTCTATTGAATTTTTGGCCCAATATTTTCCTATTAAAGAAATTGAAGGTTTCTTTTTTATATTTAATTTGTTAACTTTTTCTTTTATTTCATCTGCATTTTCATTAGTAAAGTTTCCCTTTGTGAAAGTTAATAAAATGTCGTTATGCAATTTTAAATATTCTTCTCCAGCTTTCATCGAATTATTAATAAAGTCACTTTCTTCTTTACTTTGATATACCATAATTAATATACTTGCGCAAAGAGAAAATGCTCCCATAATCTTTATTGTGTTATCAGTAAATATATCAAGCATTGCAAATACCGAAAAAATAATATTTATTATGATTAAAAAGTAGTTTAAAATTCTTCTAAAATCGGCAGATTTAAAATGACCTTTTGAAGAATATGCGGTGCATTCTCCAAAATGTTTTAATGTTTCTGATATATCATTCATTTTTTTTAATTATTCCGTTAATTTAATAGGTATTATAAAATCATACCAAACTCTTCTATTCTGGGTATATATATGACAAACATTGTTTATTATCCAATTTCAAATATATAAAATTTATATTACAATTTTCAAACACCAATAATTATTTTACTATAAAACAATTCCCTCGCCCCGAATGTAAGATCGCAATGAAATGCTGACACGAGCGAAGCGAAATGACAAAGTAATTTAGCTTCTAAAAATCTTTATCCCTTAAAATTAAGAAAATAAAAATTCGGTAAATTTACCGTAAAGAATAGGAATTATTTCTTATCTTTGATAAAAATTAAGAAGCTATGGCAACTTTAGAAAAAATGTCAACTAGAGAAAGTATCGCAGAAGTCCCTGAAATTAGGAATTTCACTAAAATTCTTTTCTATTTAAGACAAAACAACATCAACTGGAGATACTTTAATTATCTAAAGGAAATAACCACGCTAAATGACGAGATTATTTCGACTTGGCTCAATATAAATTCAAAGACTTTGAGAGCGTATCGCAAACCCGAAAGTATTTCGAAAGACAACATCAAAGAACATCTTGTTTTATTGATTTCTCTTTATAAACACGGTACCGCTGTTTTTGGGACTAAAGAAAATTTTGATAAATGGTTGCTCGTCGAAAATTATTTTCTGGACAACAAAGCACCAAAAATTTTCTTGGAAACTATTTCGGGTATTCAATTCATTGACGACCGACTTACTGCAATTGAATACGGAGACAACGTTTAATTATGGAGGTTTTTAAAATTTGTAGCGAAAAATATTCTCATTCCCTAAACGCTTCTGGTGCATCAAACCGATGGAACAAAAAGGATGAATTTGTTATTTATACGGGTAGTAGTAGGTCATTGTCAACATTAGAAACCGTTGTGCATCGTTCGGCTATCAATATTTCTAGCCCTTATAAATTAGTAATAATTGCAATTGACGACAAAACGTTTATCAAAGAAATTAGCGTTACTGATTTACCAAAAAATTGGAAGTCAATTGAAGCCTATGTTGAACTTCAGGAAATTGGCTCGAAATGGTATAATTCGCTTGAATCTCTGATTTTGAAAGTTCCATCTGCAATAATTTCACAAGAGTACAATTATATCATCAACACAAAACATCCATTATTTGCTACAAATGTCATTCTTCAAAGTGTAGAAAATTTTGATTGGGACAAACGACTTCTTTAAGGTAGTTTGTAAGCTTTGTTTTTTATACAATCTTTCAATATCCAAAACTTTGTACCTTTGCGACCTATAAATTAAATTATGCGCATAGATATTATTACAGTTCTCCCAGAATTATTGCGAAGTCCGTTTGAGGCTTCGATGATGAAACGTGCCATCGACAAAGGAATTGTGGAAGTTCATTTTCATAATCTACGCGATTACACAACCAACAAACAAAAAAGTGTCGATGATTATCCGTATGGTGGCGGTGCCGGAATGGTGATGAACATTCAACCCATTGACGATTGCATCACGCATTTGAAAAGCGAAAGAACCTACGACGAAATCATTTATATGTCACCCGACGGCGAAACTTTGAACCAAAAAATGGCCAACACTATGTCGATGTACGAGAATATCATTATTCTTTGTGGACATTATAAAGGAGTGGATCAACGCGTTCGAGACCATTTTATCACCAAGGAAATCTCGATTGGCGATTATGTTTTGAGCGGGGGAGAGTTGGGTGCTTTGGTTTTATGCGATGCGTTAATCCGATTGATTCCCGGAGTTTTGAGTGATGAAACCTCGGCTTTGACTGATAGTTTTCAGGATAATTTATTGTCGGGACCCATTTACACAAGGCCTGCCGATTACAAAGGTTGGAAAGTCCCGGAAATTTTAACCAGCGGAAATTTCGCCAAAATCGACAAATGGCGTGAGGATATGGCGTATGAACATACTAAAAATAGAAGACCGGATTTACTTGGGGAATAGTTGGCAGATGGCAGTCAGCAGATGGCAGTCAGCAGATGGCAGTGTTGGAATAAATAAAAGTTGTTAGTTTGCAACCTGAAATCTGAAATCTGAACACTTGAAAATAAAGTTTGTAAATTATCAAAAAAGATGTAAATTTGCACCCTCATTAGACCAACCTCTGGCGAAAACCGTGAATGTTGCTCTTTTTAAAACCATAAATAAAAAATAAAATGGCAGATTTATTGAAATTCGTTCAAGACGAATTTGTAACAAGAAAAGATTTCCCTGTATTCGGAGCTGGAGAT
>DAORUG010000177.1:0-5720 GCA_035433125.1 Flavobacterium sp. | reverse complement strand
GTTTTGCCTACATTATATTC
Organism: Flavobacterium sp.; assembly: GCA_035433125.1. Taxonomy (GTDB): domain Bacteria; phylum Bacteroidota; class Bacteroidia; order Flavobacteriales; family Flavobacteriaceae; genus Flavobacterium. Next base: position 5,700 of record DAORUG010000177.1, on the reverse strand, counting down.
TTTTATTCGTTCTTTTTCAGCGTGTTCTATGGCTATAATGATTATTTTTCCAATTTTGTATTCAGCCATTACAGCGAGCTTTTTGTCTATTTCCCAATTCCCGTATTGTGCATTTTCATTGAATAAATTCTGTGCATCCTGCAAATACATAACAGGGTAACTTTCGGTTGAATTGTCATAATCGTGCGGAAGCAAAGCCCATATTTTTCTGGTTTTGTTAAGTTGTGGAATTTCAAATTCATCCGAAATAAGCAAAACTTTCGGTAAATAATTGGTTTTATAAGGCAACCAATTCTTTCTCCATTTGGGCACATATTCATTTAAAATTCCAGAGTGTAGCTTTGTAGAACGGTTGGAAGTTATTTCATCATTCTTGCCAATTTCAACTTCGCTCCAATCGCCTTTTGTAAATTTATAAAGTAATTCTTGAGGATAAATAAAATTCGATGGGAATTCAAACAGGTATAAATTGGTACCAATTTGTTCCATCATAAAATTTTTGTCTTGCGTTCGCCAATTGTTGAAATTTCCCGAAATATAAACGGGTCGTGAATCATCTTCATCGGTTTCTAAATGAATTTGAAGTCCGGTATTTTTATTGATAATTTCTTGTGTAGTGATTGTATTCCCTGAATTCATCTCTTGCATTGTCGTATTGTCATTTGTAATAAAAAGTAAATATAGTGGATTGGCATTGGATATAAAAGAAAAAAAGAAAACCCAATAGAAAATAGATTCCCATTGGATTTTATTGATGAAAATTCGTTAAAAAGAATTCTTTTATTTCTGGCGGCCTTTTAAAACCTGAACCACGTCATTTAGTTCAAAACCTTTGGCTTGCAACAAAATTAAATAATGAAAAAGCAAATCGGCACTTTCGTCTAAGAACAAATGATCGTTGTTGTCTTTGGCTTCAATCACCACTTCCACTGCTTCCTCACCTACTTTTTGAGCAATTTTATTAATCCCTTTTTCGAATAAAGAGGCTACATAACTTTTCTCGGAATCGGCATTTTCTCTGCGAGTTTTGATAGTATTTTCTAATTTAGACAAAAATCCATATTCCTGATTATTAGCTTCTTGCCAGCATGTATCTGAACCTGTATGACAAGTAGGACCTTCAGGTTTAACTTGTATCAAAAGTGCGTCATCATCACAATCATTTTTAATAGAAACCAAATGTAAAAAGTTACCGCTCTCCTCGCCTTTTGTCCAAAGTCTTTGTTTGGAACGACTAAAGAAAGTTACTTTTTGAGTATCCAATGTTTTTTGGTAGGATTCAGCATTCATATAACCGAGCATCAAAACGCTTTTGGTTTCGCTGTCCTGAATTATTGCTGGAATTAATCCGTGTGCGCTTTTTGAAAAATCTATGTTCATTTTTGTCAGTATTAAGTAGAGAGAATTAAGTATTAAGACTTAAATTCTAACTTCTATATTATTATTTTTAAGTTCTTTTTTTAATGTTTTGATTTCAATTTCCTTGAAATGAAATACGCTTGCCGCCAAGGCTGCATCGGCTTTTCCTTCGACAAAGGTATCCACAAAATGCTGCATATTTCCCGCTCCACCCGAAGCAATTATGGGAATATTTACAATTTCAGACAATCTTGCCAAAGCTTCGTTGGCAAAACCATTTTTAGTCCCATCGTGATTCATTGAAGTGAAAAGGATTTCTCCTGCACCCCGTTGTTCCACTTCTTTTGCCCAATCAAATAATCTAATTTCGGTTGGAACCTTTCCTCCTACCAAATGCACCATCCATTCGCCATCAATTTGCTTGGCATCAATCGCGACAACCACACATTGACTACCGAATTTCTGAGCCAAATCATTAATCAACTGCGGATTTTTCACTGCCGATGAATTAATGGAAACTTTGTCGGCTCCGTTTTGCAACAATACTTCCACATCCGAAACCGCAGAAATTCCACCGCCTACGGTAAACGGAATATTAATGGTTGCCGCTACTTTTCTAACCAAATCGACCAAAGTTCTTCTGCGTTCTTCCGTTGCCGAAATATCAAGGAAAACCAATTCGTCAGCCCCTTCATCCGAATAGATTTTGGCTAGTTCTACAGGATCGCCGGCATCTCGCAAATCTACGAAATTAACGCCTTTAACGGTTCGTCCGTTTTTGATATCTAAACAAGGAATAATTCTTTTTGTAAGCATCTTTATATTGTTATTACACAGAGATTCGCAAAGGTTTCACAGAGATACACAAAATTCTTTAGCGAATCTTTGCGTCTTCTTTGTGTGTCTTTGTGAAATAATCTATCGTATTATAAATTCTTCTAACTGTTTCAACGAAATTCTTCCTTCGTAAATCGCTTTACCAATTATCGTTCCTTCACAACCCAGTTCAGCTAATTTTGGCAATTCATCAAAGGTTGAAATTCCTCCAGAAGCTATTAATTTTATTCCTTTGGCTTCCGCCAAAATCTTGGCGTACAAATCAAAACTTGGCCCTTCCAGCATTCCGTCTTTGGCAATATCGGTGCAAATTACGTATTGGATTCCTTTACTTTGATAGTCTTGGATAAACGGAACCAAATCTTCATTTGAATCTTCTAACCAACCTGAAACGGCTACTTTTTCGTTATTGGCATCAGCTCCTAAAATGATTTTATCCGAACCGTATTCAGCAATCCATTTTTCGAAAATTGCCCTGTTTTTCACGGCAATACTTCCGCCCGTGATTTGGTTGGCACCCGATTCAAAAGCAATTTTCAAATCAGAATCGGCTTTTAAACCACCACCAAAATCAATTTTTAATTTGGTTTGTGAAGCGATTTGTTCCAATATTTTGTAATTGACGATTTTGCTGGATTTCGCTCCATCCAAATCCACCAAATGCAAGTATTCAATTCCGTGGGCTTCAAATTCTTTGGCAACTTCCAGCGGATTTTCGTTGTATATGATTTTGGTATTGTAATCGCCTTTCGACAAGCGAACACATTTTCCGTCGATGATGTCTATTGCAGGTATTATTCTCATTTTTATATTCGATTTACGATATTTGATATACGATATTTGATATACGATATTAGAAATTTATAACTTCAAAAAGTTACCAAGGATTTGCTCACCAATATCACCACTTTTTTCAGGGTGAAATTGAGTTCCGTAGAAATTATCATTTTCCAAAGCCGAGGAATATTCTAGCTCATAATTGGTTGTGGCAATGGTTTCTGCACAAAGAGGTGCATAAAAACTATGTACCAAATACATATATTCTTTTTCGGCAATTCCTTTGAATAAATCCGATTTCAAATTGTAAATGTTGTTCCAACCCATTTGAGGAACTTTTACTTTGGATGAAAATTTCACCACATCCACATCAAAAATCCCTAATCCTTTGGTGTCTCCTTCTTCCGAATAATTACACATCAACTGCATTCCCAAACAAATTCCAAAAACAGGTTGTTTCAGCGTTGGAATCAAAGTATCCAAACCGCTTTCTTTCAGCATTTTCATTGCGTAACTCGCTTCTCCCACTCCCGGAAAAATCACTTTATCGGCAGCTTTTATTTCGTCAGGATTGTTGCTCAAAACCGCTTTGTATCCCAATCTTTCGATAGCAAACATAATGCTTTGAATATTTCCTGCTCCGTAATTTATGATTACTATTTTCATTTAAATATTAGATTTTTGATTTACGATATACGATATTTTTAATTCGTATATCAAACTTCGTAAATCGTATATATTAAAGCATTCCTTTCGTGCTTGGCAAAATCATTTTCTCCGTATCTCGTTTTACGGCCACTTTTATTGCTTTGGCGAAAGCCTTGAAAATAGCTTCAATTTTGTGGTGTTCATTGGTTCCTTCCGCTTTGATGTTGATGTTGGCTTTTGCCCCATCCGAAAAAGATTTGAAGAAATGATAGAACATTTCCGTTGGCATTTTGCCCACCATTTCACGTTTGAATTCGGTTTCCCAAACCAACCAGTTTCTACCTCCAAAATCAATCGCCACTTGTGACAAGCAGTCGTCCATTGGCAAACAAAAACCGTAACGTTCAATTCCTAATTTGTTTCCTAATGCTTTGGCAAAAACTTCACCTAAAGCTATTGCCGTGTCTTCAATCGTGTGGTGTTCATCAACTTCCAAATCGCCTTTTACAATGATTTCCAAGTCCATTTGACCGTGGCGTGCGATTTGGTCTAACATATGGTCAAAAAAAGCAATTCCTGTATCTATTTTGCTTTTTCCTGTTCCGTCAAGGTTCAAGTTGATGTAAATATCCGTTTCGTGCGTTTTTCTGGTTATGGAAGCGGTTCGTTCTTCTAATTTCAAAAACTCGTAAATCGTTTTCCATTCCGTGGTTTGCAAAGCAATAACAGCGTCCAATTCGTGCCTTTTGGACGAAATCTCATCACTTCCCAACTCTTCTTCTGTGCTGATAAAAATGGCTTTTGAACCTAGATTTTTAGCCAATTCTACATCGGTAATTCGGTCTCCAATAACGAATGAATTTTCTAAATCATATTCCGGATTGTTGATGTATTTTGTCAACATTGCTGTTCCTGGCTTACGGGTTGGAGCATTTTCGTGAGGAAATGTTTTGTCTATAAAAACTTCGCTGAAAACAACTCCTTCATTTTCGAAAGCTTTCATTACCAAATTATGCACTGGCCAAAAGTTGGCTTCTGGATGTGAATCCGTTCCCAAACCATCTTGATTGGTCACCATTACCAATTCGAAATCCAATTCGGAAGCAATTTTTCCCAGATATTGAAAAGCTTTTGGATAGAATTCTAATTTTTCGAAACTGTCCAATTGATAGTCATTGGGTTCTAACACCATCGTTCCGTCGCGGTCTATAAAAAGTATTTTTTTCATCATTATTATTTTTTAAACACAAATTTCACAGATTTTCACAAATTAAAATCTCGGCTAATTATCTGTGCTAATTTGTGAAATCTGTGTTTTAGATCTCCTTTAAAGCCTCCATTAATTTTTTATTTTCCTCTTCCGTTCCAATAGTCAAACGTAAGGTGTTTTCACATAAAGGTTGTGTTGTTCGGTTTCGGATTACAATTCCCTTGGCAATCAATTCGTCGTATCTTTTATTGGCATCATCCACTTTTATCAAGATGAAATTAGCTTCTGTTGGATAAATTTTTTCAACGAAATTAACTTCATTTAATACTTTAAGTAATTCCTCTCTTTGTGCAATAATAGAAACTATTTCAGATTTAATCTTTTCAGGATTTGATAATCTTTCCAAAGCTCTCAATTGTGTCAATTCATTCACGTTGTAAGGTGGTTTTATTTTGTTTAAAACCGAAATTACTGCAGTAGAACCATAACAAATCCCCAATCGAATTCCAGCCAAACCATACGCTTTAGAGAGCGTTTGCGTGATAACTAAATTTGGATATTGGTCTATTTTAGCCAACCAACTTTCCTTGTCTGAAAAGTCGATGTAGGCTTCGTCAATCACGACCAAACCTTTAAAATTCTGAAGTAATTTCAACACACTTTCATCCGAAAAAGAATTTCCTGTTGGATTATTCGGGGAACATAAAAAGATGATTTTGGTATTTTCGTCAACAGTTTCTATAATTTGCTCCACTTGCGGTTGAAAATCGGTTGAGAGCAAAACTCCCCTGTTTTCAACGGCATTGATATTAGCCAAAACGCCATACATTCCATAAGTTGGTGGCAATGAAATAATGTTATCCACTTTT
>DAORUG010000176.1:0-5732 GCA_035433125.1 Flavobacterium sp. | reverse complement strand
CTTGTTTCGATTTTTTTATTGCCATCGTAAACTTCAATTTCGATTTAGTTTTATCTGTTTCCAATAAATATTTATTGATTTCGATAAACATAGTACCACTTTTCATACCTTGTTTTGGCACTTTTAAATCTTGGTCACCCACTATATTTAATGTTCCTTTTATTCCAACTAATTTAAAATGAATATCATTGAAATCTTTATTGGTTTTATTAAGGACTTTAAAAGTATAAATATTACTAATATTTTCGCCTTTGTGTTGAAACAATTGTCCAGGTAATCTCAAAAATACCGTTTCAACTTCGGTGCGTAAAAACATTAATCCCACTAAGATTCCTATTAGAATAAACAATACGGCTGAATAGCCTTTCATTCTTGCGGTGAATTTAAACTTGGAATTTTTCTCTATCTCATCCTCAGAAGCATATCGAATAAGCCCTTTTGGTAAGCCAACACCTTCCATTATTGTATCACATTCGTCGATACAAGCAGTACAATTTACACATTCAAGTTGAGTTCCGTTTCGAATATCGATTCCAGTTGGACAAACATTAACGCATTGTTTGCAGTCAATACAATCCCCTTTTCCTGTGGCTGCTCTATCTTCTTGTTTATTGAATTTGGCTCTACCCGCTTCTTTTTCACCACGAACAAAATCGTATGCCACATTGATAGATTTGTTATCCAACAAAACACCTTGCAATCTTCCGTAAGGGCACGCAATAATACATACTTGTTCCCTAAACCAAGCAAAAATAAAATAGAAAATACCTGTAAATATTAGCAATGAAATCAATGTGCTAATGTGACTTGATGGCCCATCTTCAATCATTTTAATCAGGTCGTCACTGCCTATTAAATAAGCAAGAAAAACATTGGCAATTGCAAAAGAAATAATCAAAAAGATAGTCCATTTGATGGCTTTTTTTCTAATTTTTTCGGCGTCCCAATCTTGTTTTTCCAAACGAATTTGTGCGCCTCGATCGCCTTCTATCCAAAACTCAATTCTACGGAAAACCATTTCCAGAAAAATAGTTTGAGGACAAATCCATCCGCAAAATATTCGACCAAAAATTACTGTAAAAAGAATGACGAAAACAACGCCAACAATCATCGAAATTACAAAAAGATAAAAATCTTGTGGCCAAAACGGAAATCCAAAAATATTGAATCTTCTTTCCAACACATTGAACATCATAAATTGATTGCCATTAATCTTTAGGAAAGGATTTACAAACAAGATTATCAACAAAACGTAACTCACCCACTTTCGATAATCATAAAATTTTCCGGATGGTTTTTTAGGAAAAATAAATTTTCTATTTCCCTCCTTATCAATGGTTCCAATGGTATCTCTGAAAGCTTCGTCTGGTAATTTTGACATTGTTAAAAATTTAAAATTTAAAAGTATAAAATTAAAGTTTTGAATTCAGTTGCTTTGAAACTTATGTTACATTACTTCAAAAAGAATTAATTTTATTTTTATAAAAACTGGTTTCTATACAAATACACAAACGTTTCTTTTAGACAATATATATTTATTAAAATTAAATAATTATACAAAAAACAAATCCTGAAATAAATCAGGATCTGTTGGCTTTATATGTATCGTTTATTCTTATTTTACTTGTGTAGTGTCTGTAGCAACTGGGGCTGCTGCGGCAGTTTTAGGCGCATTTGAATCAACCCAAACTTCTCCTTCTGGAGCTTTTGGATCTTTCGGATTTGAACCTTGTAGCGAGATAACATAACTTGCAACTTCTTGCATTTGTTTTGGTTTTAAAGTTCCTTTCCAAGAAATCATTCCTTTTCCGTCACGACCACCATTCATAAGAGTGTGAAAAATATTTTTGATTCCTCCACCCAAAATCCATTGATCATCGATTAAGTTTGGTCCAATTTGTCCTCCGGCATCAGCTCTGTGACAAGCCACACAATTGGCAGTAAAAATTGCTTTTCCAGCGGCTAAATCTGCAGCATCTGTCAACAAAGTAACTGTGTTTTCATCCATCAAATCTGGAGCGTTTTTTTTGTATTCAGCAATATCAATTTGGGCTTGAGCCATTTCTTTTTTCAATTCCGTTTCTTGGTTATCTGCACCCATTATTTCAAAACGAACTAAATATACTACCGCAAAAATGATACAGGCATAGAACAAATATACCCACCAAGGCGGTAAATTGTTGTCTAACTCTTTTATGCCGTCATAATCATGATGTAGCAATATTTCTCCTTCATCATCGTGTTGTTTTGGTTTAATTAAGAAATTAGTAACACTTTTGTATATCGCGCTATCCTTGAAACCTAAATCTTTTACTTCATCTAATTTGGCTTTTTGTTCTTCGGTTAGCAAGTGATATGTTATGGTTTCGACTGCATTTACAGTAACTTCAATTGCTATCAACAAGAATAGAAATACTAATAAAAAGAGAGCCACCATAGGGAATTTTATAAATGCTGGTCTGTCTCCAGAGTCGATGAAATATTCCATTGCAGCAAAAACAGCAAAGAAAACAACAAGAACTCTTAAATATGCTGGGATTAATTTTTTCATTTTATATCGGTTTTGAAAATTATATGGTTTGGTCGTCGTCTAATGGAATTTGGCTCATTTCGGTAATCTTTTCTTTATTATATGAAAATACCCATATACCAAGTCCTACAAAAAAGGCAAAGAAGATTAATAACGAAAGTATTGGAAATATCGCAACTCCAGCGATGGTCTCCATATTGTGTTTTATTTGTTCGAACATAATTACTTTTATTTTTTTACCTTAATATCAGTTCCCAATCTTTGTATGTATGCGATTAACGCAACTATTTCTCTTTCGTTCATAGGAACAAATTTTTCTCCTCTGGCTTCGGCTTTTTTCTTGCTGTTGTCGTAACTTATTACAAAGTCAGGATCATTTTTCAAGCTTTCTTCTATTTTGATAGCTTGAGCTCTTAAATCCGTTTCCGCATTGGCAACTTGAGCATCAGTATAAGGAACTCCTAGAGTTACCATAACTTCCATTTTCTTTTGAAGGGTAGAATTATCCATCGCTTCATTATCGAACAACCATTTGTAACCCGGCATAATGGAACCGGCAGATATACTTTGTGGATTCCAGAAGTGATTGAAATGCCAATTGTCATTGTATTTTCCACCTTCTCTTAATAAATCCGGACCTGTTCGTTTTGATCCCCAAAGGAATGGGTGGTCATATACAAATTCGCCTGCTTTAGATTGTGGTCCATAACGTTCTACTTCACTACGGAAAGGACGAACTGATTGAGAGTGACAACCTACACAACCTTCACGAATGTATAAATCACGACCTTGCAATTCTAATGGAGAATATGGTTTTACACTGGCAATAGTCGGAATATTAGATTTAACCATAATGGTTGGTACAATTTGAACTACTCCACCGATAAGAATGGCAATAACAGCAAAAATGGTCAATTGGATAGGTTTTCTTTCTAACCAAGCATGGTATTTTTCGCCTTTAATTCTTCCTGGTGTAATTTTTTGTAATTCAGGAGCTTCGGCTAATTCATCTTCGATTGTAGAACCTGCTCTAACGGTTTGAATAATGTTATAAACCAAAACCAACATTCCTGTTAGGTATAAAGTTCCTCCAATAGCTCTCATCCAATACATTGGCATAATTTGAGTTACTGTTTCAAGAAAGTTTCCATAAGTTAACGTTCCGTCTGGGTTAAATTGTTTCCACATAGAAGCTTGCAAAAATCCAGCAACATACATTGGAATTGTATAAAGTATGATCCCTAAAGTTCCAATCCAGAAATGGAAATTGGCTAATTTAGTCGAAAACAAAGTAGTTTTACTCATTCTTGGAATCAACCAATAAATGATACCGAAAGCCATAAATCCATTCCAAGCCAATGCTCCAACGTGAACGTGAGCAATAATCCAGTCGGTGTAATGCGCTATGGCGTTTACATTTTTAAGCGATAACATTGGGCCTTCAAAAGTAGCCATACCATAACCAGTAATTGCTACAACGAAGAATTTCAATACTGGCTCTTCACGCACTTTGTCCCAAACACCTCTCAATGTTAAAAGTCCGTTTATCATACCTCCCCAAGATGGTGCAATCAACATTATAGAGAACACAACACCTAAATTTTGTGCCCAAGTGGGTAAAGCTGAATACAATAAATGGTGTGGTCCAGCCCAAATGTATAAAAATATTAATGACCAAAAGTGAACAATGGACAGTCTATAAGAATAAACGGGACGATTCGCAACTTTTGGAACAAAATAATACATCAGTCCTAAAAACGGAGTAGTCAAGAAAAATGCAACTGCATTATGACCATACCACCATTGAACCAAGGCATCCTGAACACCTGCGTAAACAGAATAACTTTTCATTGCACTAACTGGCAATTCTAAACTGTTGAAAATGTGCAAAACAGCAACTGTAACGAAAGTAGCAATGTAAAACCAAATCGCAACATACAAATGACGCTCTCTTCTTTTTAATATTGTACCTATCATATTCACACCAAAAGCAACCCAAATTAAGGCAATGGCGATATCAATTGGCCATTCTAACTCAGCATATTCTTTAGAAGTGCTATATCCTAATGGTAAGGAAATTGCGGCTGCAACAATAATTAATTGCCATCCCCAAAAATTCAAATTACTCAAAAAGTCACTGAACATTCTCGCTTTCAATAATCGCTGTAACGAATAATACGTCCCAGCAAACATTGCGTTTCCTACAAAGGCAAAAATTACAGCATTAGTATGTAAAGGTCTCAATCTTCCGAAACTCAACCACGGAATTCTATCGGTTGCTGTTGGGAAAAGAAACAATAAGGCCAAAATAAGCCCTACCAACATTCCCACAACACCAAAAACGATGGTTGCGTAAATGAATTTCTTTACAATTTTGTTGTCATAATAAAACTGTTGCATTTCCATAAATAATAATTGTTAATTGGTTTAAAAATTCAAGGTTTAGGTTGTTTTTCAGCGATTTGAATAGTTTTTTCACTTGTTTTTTTAACAAGCTCATCATCAAAAAGCATGCGTACAGAAGGAGTGTAATCATCATCATATTGTCCCGTTTTTACTGCTCTTATAAAAGCAACAAAGAAAAAAATGGCAACAACGATGCTGATAGAAATAAGTAAATAAATAACACTCATAAAATAAAATTAGTTAGCAAATATACTATATCGATTTTTCTCAAATTATGACAATTATCATATTTTGTGGTTTTGTCAAATTTACAATAAAAAAACTTCATTAATTAATCTAATTTAACCTTTTCGCATAAAAATTACTAGCGATTGTTACAAAACTAACAATTGTTACTGTACTCAAGGGCATTATTATCGCAGCAACTAATGGTAGCAAATTCCCGGTTATTGCAAATGATAATCCTACAATATTATAAAGAATTGATAATGCAAAACTCATCTTTATGGTGGTGATTGATTTCTTAGATAATTTTAGAAAATAATTCATTTTATTAAATTCATTCGCATCTAAAATAGCATCACAAGCAGGCGAAAAAACATTGACATTTTCTGAAATCGAAATTCCTATATTACTTTGCGCTAAAGCTCCAGCATCATTCAGACCATCACCAACCATCATAACGTTTTGACCTTTTTGCTGTAATTTTTTAATAAATTCCAGTTTTTGTTCTGGTTTTTGATTGAAAATTAACTCCGTATTTTTGGGTAAAATACTTTCCAGAGAAGTTCGTTCT
>DAORUG010000175.1:0-5763 GCA_035433125.1 Flavobacterium sp. | reverse complement strand
GAAAGGACCAAGTGCATCATTAACAGCCCACATTGTTCGATTATTTTTCTTGACAGGTATTTTTTTAGTGCTTGATATTTCTTTAAAAAAGCTCAAAAGAATTTGGTTTTGGGATTTGTTCGTGATTATTATCTTGTCTGTTTTATTTGGATTTTTTGCTACTTCTTTACCTGAATTGGGTGGAATTATTGGATATGAATTGAATTTATTTTCTCAGGATTACATTGGCAAAACGGGAACATTACTCGTTTTATTCTTTGGATTAATAATCTATTTGATTTTTAAAATTAAAGTATCTCCCGAAAAAATTAAATCCTTTTTCGAAAGCACCAAAAAAGAAATTAATAATGATTTAAATTCTACAGCTTCCACAAATGCTTCCGCAAATGCGTATAATCTTGAAGAATATGCCGTAGAAGACACCGATGAAGACGAAGAACTTGAAGGAATTCATTTAAAAACAGTAGGTTCTCAATTCGAACTCAACAAAGAAGCTTTGAAACCTACGATTAGTAATCCTTCGGAAATTACATTAAAACCGCTTCCAAAAGAAGTGACACCACCGCCTTTTCATTCGCCAGAAATTATTCATACTGATGATGATCATTTTGTGATTGAAAAAGCGCCTGAAGAAGATATTATCGAAGAGAATTTGGCTTCGAAACTTGTAGCCGATTTTGGATTATTTGATCCAACTTTGGATTTATCCAATTACAAATATCCAACAATCGATTTGTTAAAAGAATATTCTACCGGCGGAATCACTATTAATCAGGAGGAATTAGAAGAAAATAAAAATAAAATTGTTGAAACATTACGCAATTACAAAATAGAAATTGCACAAATCAAAGCTACTGTTGGACCTTCGGTTACATTATATGAAATTGTACCAGAAGCCGGAATTAGAATTTCGAAAATCAAGAGTTTAGAAGATGATATTGCCTTGTCACTTTCGGCATTGGGAATTCGTATTATTGCTCCAATTCCAGGAAAAGGAACTATCGGAATTGAGGTTCCCAACAAGAATCCTACGATGGTTTCGATGAAAAGTGTGATTGGTTCAGCCAAATTTCAAGAGGCCGAAATGGAATTGCCTCTTGCTTTGGGAAAAACTATTTCGAATGAAACTTTTGTTGTCGATTTGGCAAAAATGCCCCATTTGTTAATGGCTGGAGCGACAGGACAAGGAAAATCTGTTGGTTTGAATGCTGTAATCACATCGCTATTATATAAAAAACATCCTGCCGAAATCAAGTTTGTTTTAGTCGATCCTAAGAAAGTAGAATTGACACTTTTCAATAAAATTGAAAGACATTATCTCGCCAAACTTCCTGATACTGACGATGCCATTATTACGGATAATGCCAAAGTAGTGAATACTTTGAATTCGCTTTGTGTCGAAATGGATAATCGCTATTCTTTGTTGAAAGATGCTATGGTGAGAAACATCAAGGAATACAACGAAAAATTTAAATCTAGAAAATTAAATCCTGAAAACGGCCACCGATTTTTACCTTATATAGTATTGGTTGTCGATGAGTTTGCCGATTTGATTATGACGGCTGGAAAAGAAGTGGAAGTTCCCATTGCAAGATTGGCACAATTGGCCAGAGCCATCGGAATTCACTTGATTATTGCTACACAAAGACCATCGGTAAATGTAATTACCGGATTGATAAAAGCTAATTTCCCAGCTAGAATTGCTTTTAGAGTATCTTCGAAAATTGATTCAAGAACGATTTTAGATACTCAAGGAGCGGATCAATTGATTGGACGTGGTGATATGCTGTATCACAACGGCAATGATGTTGTTCGTGTACAATGTGCTTTTGTTGATACGCCAGAGGTAGAAAAAATTGTAGATTTTATAGGTTCTCAAAAAGCATATGCAACAGCTTATTTGCTTCCAGAGTTCGTTGGAGAAGAAAGTGGCATTAATCTTGATATGGATATTTCCGAAAGAGATACTTTATTTAGAGAAGCTGCCGAAATAATTGTGATGGCGCAACAAGGTTCTGCCTCTTTACTACAAAGAAAACTTAAATTGGGCTACAACAGAGCAGGACGATTGATAGATCAATTGGAAGCCGCTGGAATTGTAGGACCTTTTGAAGGTAGTAAAGCCAGAAATGTAAACATTCTTGATATGAATGCTCTTGATCAATTTTTCAATAATGAACAAAATTAAAAATTAAAATGAAAAAGGTTTTATTAATTACCACCACATTACTTCTATTCAATTTTTCCATTCAAGCGCAGGAAAATAAAGCCAAAGACCTTTTGAACAAAGTTACTTCAATAGTAAAGGGCTACGATAATATTGTAATTGATTTTAAATACAGCTTAAATAATGCCAAAGAAAACATTCATCAAGACAGTAAAGGAAATGTGACGATGAAAGGAAATCAATATGTTTTGAATTTTATGGGAGTTACCAAAATATATGATGGCAAGAAAAACTACACCATTGTCCCTGAAGATGAAGAAGTTACCATTTCGTCTGTTAATGAAAAAGATGACAGCGCAATTACTCCATCAAAAATGTTGACTTTCTTTAATTCGGGTTATAAATGTTCCATGGACAAATTGGAAGACATCAAAGGCAGAAAAATTCAATATGTAAAATTGGTTCCAACAAATGCTAAAGACCAGAGAAAAGAAATATTATTGGGTATTGATGTTCAAACCAAACACATTTATAATTTGATTGAAACAGGCAAAAAAGGAACAAAAACTACATTGACTGTTAATTCTTTTAAAACCAACCAACCTTTGTCGAAAAATCAATTTACCTTTGTTGCGAGTAAATATCCAAATTACTACATCAATAAATTAGATTAATTCTAGGTGAAAATTCTCGACAAATACTTACTAAAGACTTTTCTGAGTACCTTTTTTACGGTATTTATTATTCTGTTTTTTATATTTATCCTTCAATCTGTTTGGTTGTTTATTGCCGAATTAGCCGGTAAAGATTTGGATTTACCAATGGTTCTCAAATTCTTATTATTTGCGATGCCGCGTATTATTCCTTTAGTTTTACCACTATCTGTTTTGTTGGCTTCAATAATGACTTTTGGAAATTTGGCCGAAAATTATGAATTCGCAGCTATGAAATCGGCTGGAATTTCGCTTCAAAGAGCTATGAAAAGTTTGATTATTTTCATTTCTGTATTGAGTATCGTGGCTTTTTCTTTTGCCAATAATGTAATTCCTTATGCCGAATATAAGTTTATCAATTTCCGAAGAAACATTGCCCAATTAAAACCTGCTTTGGCTATTGCCGAAGGACAGTTTAGTGATGTTGGCTTGTATTCTATCAAGGTGAATAAGAAATCTGGAGTTAATGGCAACACCTTGACCGGGATTACGATTCATAAAAAATCGGCAATGGGCGAGGGGAATAAGACTGTAATAAAAGCCAAAAACGGTTTGTTGATAAGCAGCGAGCAATCGAACACCCTTCAAATGGTTTTGAATGACGGGTATTATTATGAAGATGTCATTCCAAAAAAATATGAAGACCGCAGCAAATTTCCATTTGCAAAAAGCTCCTTTAAGAAATACAATATCAATATCGATTTATCAAAATTGAATAAAGTAAATGTTGATGACGCAAGTATTTCAAATACCAATACGATGCTTAATGTAAGCGAACTAAACTACACTTTAGATTCCTTGCGCAAAAACAGGAATACTGAAATCATATCTTTTTCTGAAAACATCAATCAGCGCATCGGGATGCAAAGAAGTAACAATGTTGTTTTACCTATTAAGAAAACAAAAAAACTACCTGACAATTTATTATCTGCGTATTCTAATGAAAAAAAATTAACGGTTTTAAATTACGCCAGCAGCAATATAGATAACAATTTACTTTCCATTAGCGGAACTAAAACCGAATTAGAATTCAAACAAAAAAACATTAATGGTCACATTTTGGCTTTCTACGATAAATTTGTAATTGCCTATGCGTGTTTTCTAATGTTTTTTATAGGAGCTCCGTTGGGTGCTATTATTCGAAAAGGAGGTTTGGGTTTACCTATTGTATTTGCAGTATTAATATTTATTACTTTCCATTTTATAAACACATTTGGCAAACGAATCTCTCAAGAAAATGGGTTGTCACCAATTTTGGGTGCCTGGATGTCGTCATTGATTCTGACACCATTAGCAGTTTTATTGACCTATCGAGCAACAAATGATATTGGATTGATCAATATGGATATTATTATGGCTCCATTTCAAAAGATATATCAAAAAATATTTCCTCCACCAAAATAAATACCTCTATCTAAACCCCAAAATGGGTTAAAAAATGTAGCACAATATAGATACAACCAATATCTGTGAATGCTGTAAAAGGACAAATTGAAGCAAACTTTCGAGGTAAAAAACTAAACAAATTAAAATATGGCAACCACCAAAATAAAACTAAACACCATAGAAGAAGCTATCGAAGACATTCGTCAAGGCAAAATAATTATTGTTGTAGATGATGAAGGTCGTGAAAACGAAGGAGATTTTCTAGCTGCAGCCGAAAAGGTAACTCCTGAAATGATCAATTTTATGGCAACTCACGGACGCGGATTGATTTGTGCTCCACTGACAGAAAGTAGATGTAAAGAATTAGGACTAACCGCTATGGTTAACAACAATACCGACCCAATGGAAACCGCTTTTACCGTTTCGGTAGATTTGAGAGGCAATGGTGTCACCACAGGTATTTCTGCTGCCGATAGAGCAAAAACGGTTTTGTCATTGGTTGACCCTAATATAAAACCTCATGAATTAGCTCGTCCCGGTCATATATTTCCATTAATAGCCAAACAAGGAGGCGTTTTGAGACGTACTGGACATACAGAAGCAGCGATTGATTTTGCTCGATTAGCAGGCTTTAAACCCGCTGGAGTAATTGTCGAAATTATGAATGAAGACGGTTCAATGGCTCGTTTACCCGAATTAATTAAAGTCGCTAAGAAATTCAATTTAAAATTAGTTTCAATTGAGGATTTGGTGGCATACCGAATGCAACACGATAGTTTAATCATCAAGAAAGAAGACTTTGATATTGAAACTCGCTTTGGTACTTTCAGACTAAGAGCCTATCTCCAAACCACAAATAATCGAGTTCATGTAGCTTTAACCAAGGGGACTTGGAATATTGGCGAGCCGGTTTTGACACGTATTAATGCTACCTTAATCAATAATGATATTTTGGGCACCTTGACCAATGATGCGAATAAAAAATTATGTGATCTTTTCGAACTGATTAATGCCGATGGTAAAGGAGCAGTATTATTCATCAATCAAGAATCACAATCGGGAGATTTGTTGAACCGAATTGTCGAATTGAAAGAATTGCAAACCAAAGGAATTTTTAAAGCCCCACAAATCAAGATGGATAATCGGGATTTTGGTATTGGTGCGCAAATTTTACACGATATCGACATCTCTAAAATCCGATTATTATCGAATACTGAGCAAACCAAACGAGTGGGAATGATTGGATATGGTCTAGAAATTGAAGAATATGTTAAATATTAGGCCTATTTATAATTTTAATCTCGATTGTGTTTTTGATAACTTCAAGTAAATGAAACGATTAAAAATAAGCTAAAAAAAAGACACTATTTTTATAAAATAGTTTTTGTAAAACAAAAAAAGGTTCTTATATTTGCAACCGCATTCAGAAAATGAAAGCGTTTTATTGGAGAAATGGCAGAGTGGTCGATTGCGGCAGTCTTGAAAACTGTTGACTGT
>DAORUG010000174.1:0-5851 GCA_035433125.1 Flavobacterium sp. | reverse complement strand
CCCAGAACAAAGAAATCAGGCTTTGTTGGATAAAATGACGACTGAATTGAAATTGGATGCCAGCCAACAAGAGCAAATCAAACCGATTATTACGGAACAAACCGCTAAACTTCAAGCTATGAGAGACCAACGAATGGCTAATAATGCTAAAGAGTTGACCAGCGAAGAACGCAAAGCTCTAATGCAGAAACGAAACGAAGAAAAAGCGGCAACAGATGCCAAATTGAAAGCCATATTGACTCCTGAGCAATTCAAAAAAATGAAAGAAAATGAAGCCGCCAATAGAGAAAAAATGAGAGAAGCTAGAGAGAGCCGACAAGGAGGTGAAGGAAGACAAGGTGGCGGAGAAGATAAAGGAAACCAACCGCAAGAATAGTCGATTTTTTATCGCAATAATTTAAAATAATTCCCAAACGTAATTTCGTGTTTGGGAATTTTTTTGTTATTTCTTTTTCTGAAGATTGATTTTGTGAAATAAGGTAAACCGAATAATATTCCGATTGAAATAATCAGCACCGCTGGCACGTTGCTGAAAACTGTTTAAATATCCCAATTCAAGAGCAATGTTTTTGTTGATGCTATAATGCAAAGCGGCATAAATTCGGTTTTGGTCAAAGGTGTTTTTCACAACATTTTCTCCCCCATTGAACATTAATTCATCATAGACAATAGCTTTTAAAAACTGGTTCTCTTTTTTCCAGAAGGAATATTCCCCTTGAATTCGATACCTAAATCTCCAAAAGAAAGTCGTTCCCGGAAGCAATCTGTCTTTATTGGCATTGTGAAAAAAGCGTTCTTCCACTTGAAATCGTTGAATCAAAGCGAATTTATTGAAATCTTTTTTCCAAAGAATATCTTGTTGTCCTCGGTATTCGGGCACATTGAAATCATAATTGATTTCGGGATCTTGTGTAGCAACGGAGAAATAAGCAAATCCAGCTCCTATTTCAATTTCGGGATTTATTTTATAACGTCCTTGAATTCGAAACGCATATGAATTTTCTTCAACAGGATTTATAAAAATACGATTGTCAAATTCGGTATGTACGGACCATTTGTCATTTATAGTCAAGAGATTGTAATAACGTGTCCAAAGCAAACTTTGGTGATCTACATTTTTTTCGGTTTGTGCATACAAAAAGCTGCAAGTCACAAACAGAAAAATGGTTTGGATAAATTTCATTAAGGTTTATTCAAATTTTGGCAAATGTAAACAAACTTAATTTAAGAGAAATTTATTTTTTTACGGGTAATGTTGATTGTAAATCATATCAATTTAGAAATGAAAAACCCATCAAAAATCAATTTGATGGGCTTCTCAGATTTAATTGTTTATTGGTGTTACAAAGAATATTTCAAAGTTATTCCATAAGTTCTTTGATCTCCTAATACTCCAGCATAGTGTCCGGAATTTCCACCAGCAGGTAATAACTGTTCGTAATAATCTTTATTCAAAAGGTTACGTCCCCAGATGCTAGCAGACAAACCATCTGATACACGAAAACCGAAACGACCATTGAAAATGGCATAACCTGGCACTACTAAATATTTTGATGCCGAAGGACTTGAGGAGAATTCAGAACGAGCATAACCATCAAGAGCTACGAAAAATTTTCCAATGTTTCCGAAGAATTTAGCGTTTTGGGTATATTCAGCACCTAAACTTCCAGCCCATTTTGAAGCACCTGGCAAATCAGTTCCTGATACATCTTTAAAAGATACTGCAGCTCCAGTTTCTTCTAATGGAAGTGGAGCGTTAGTGAATTTCACATATTTTCCATCAGTATAAGTTGCAGCTCCATTAACAGAGAAATGTTTGTTAATGATAAAACTAGCATCTAATTCTACTCCTTTTACACGTACTTGATCTGCATTGGCAAGATATCCACGATTCACACCTAATTCTGCCGCTTGAACATTGGTTTGGTAATCTGTGATGTCAGTGTTAAATAAAGTCAGGTTCAAAATAGAATTTTTAATTGGAGAAGTTTTTACTCCTACTTCATAATGATTTACATCTTCAGGCTTAATAACGGCAAGGTCAAGAGCAGGTTGACCAGCAACGGTCGGAAGTCCGGCAACATTCACACCAATGGGTTTATAACTTTTGGCATAAGTAGCATACGCATTGATTTTGTTAGTCACTTTATAATTCACAGTTAAATTCCCTGAAAAGTCGGTGTCGTCTTCCCCTGCTTTAAAAGCTTGGTCCGTATAAACTAATCTTTTTAATGCAATTAATGCTGGATCTGTAGTTTGAAGACCTCCGTACGTTTTACGGTCATAATCAGCATCTTTGTTGTCATAATTGTATCGTAAACCTGGGAGTATGTGTAATTTTTCTGTTACGGCCCAGTCCAATTGACCAAATACAGCAGCACTGGTAGAATGTATTTTGGCATTGGTGTGTATTCCGTATCCTTCAAAAAGACCAGGAGTTTTCCATAATGCTGTGTTGGTAGTACTTTGTGAAAAACGCCATTGCGCATTTCCAGACTCTTCAACACCTTTTGTTTTTGACGTTTGGTCAATAAAAAACACACCCACAACACCGCTTAATTTAGAGCTAAGTTTTCCAGCATAACGAAGTTCTTGAGTAAATTGGGTTTGTCTAGAAGGATTTTGTGATTTTGCCAATACTTGTAATCCTGTAAAATCTCTGTCATTGGATGGATCCCAAGTCCAAAAACGCCAAGCAGTAGTTGAAGTTAATGTTCCTTTTCCCATTTTAGAATCAATGTTCAAAGAGGCACCTCCTAAATCTTGTCCCGAACGCCAAGGAGTATCGTGATCGATTTTTCGATCAAAAGCATTCAAACTTGGCAATTTGTAATTCAAATCAGCAATGATGGCGTTAAATTGGCGGTAAGCAGCTCTTTGAGTTGGGGCAACACCAGCAACCACTTGAGCATATCCGTCAGGACGTTGTGTTGTAATATCAGCAGCCAATGTAATATTGGTATTGTCTGTCGGAGTAAAAAGCAACTGCCCTCTAATTCCTTGGTTGTTCAGTGTATTTGTTGGTCTACCTGTTACGATGTTCTCGATTAAACCATCACGTTGTGTACCTGAAAAAGACAAACGACCGGCAATTTTTTTAGCTAAAGCTCCTGTAACAGATGCTTTGGCTTGAATGTATTGGTAATTACCATAACTCACTTCAAAATCTGCCCCTGAAGTAAAACTTGGTTTGCGAGAAGTGATGTTAAAAGCACCTGAAGTTGTGTTTTTTCCAAATAAGGAACCTTGTGGACCACGTAAAACTTCAATTCGATCGACATCAATAAAATCCAAAGTGGTTGCTGCGGGACGAGCATAATACACACCGTCTACATAAAAACCCACTCCCGGATCAATGCCATCATTGGTCAATCCGTAAGGAGAACCAAGACTTCGAATGTTAATCCCTGTATTTCTGGGATTGGAGGAATACAATTGAACCGATGGAACCAATTCTTTGATACGATTCACGTTAAAAGCTCCTGCTTGTTCGGCTTGTTTACCTGTAACTACTGATATAGCAATGGGTACATCTTGTACTTTTTCTATTCTACGTCTTGAGGTAACCACTACTTCTGATAGTACTTTTTCTTCACCAGTCGCGATAACAATTACTAATGGTTTTGTGTTCGTAGGGAGTTCGGTTATTCTAAGTTCTTTTGTGTTATAACCTGCATATTGTACAATAATAGTAAAAGGAAGTGCTTTAGCATCAACACTAAAATTACCATTAGCATCTGTAGTTGTAGTATTGAGAGTTCCTTTCACCACTATATTAACACCTTCTACTGGTGAATCTTGTTCGTCTTTGACGACTCCTTCTAGAGTGCTTTGAGAATAGGATGTGGCGAAAATTAATATAAAAGTTAAAGCCGAAATTGTTTTGTTATAAGTATTTATCATTATTATATAAATTATATGTAATTAGTAGAGTTTAAATTAAATTTTTTTTAAAGCCAACACATACACATCATTTTATAATCTTGCTTTTTGATTTTTATTAGTTTCTTTCTAGAGATTTGTTTTTTTGAAACAGCGAAATTGTTTTGCTTTGTTTTCATACGTTTTAATTTGTCTTGTTAATACTGCGTTAATTTTTGGCAAATATATAATTAATTCTATAAAACTAGTAGAGTTTAAAAAATATTTTTTTATTTTTTTGCTAAAGAAGCGATAGTAATGCCTTCCATTGCTACCAAAGTTTTTTCTCGAACAGCAATTAAACCCAGTCTTAATAGGCATTCCGACTCGGTTTTACAATCCACACAAGGTTCGTAAAAATTTAAAGAAGCACAAGGTAGGAGCGCAATTGCCCCATCAAATAATCGATGAATATCGGCCAATGTTATTGTGCTTTTGGATTTTATCAGATAATAACCTCCTAATTTTCCCTGCTTGCTACTTACAAAATGGCCTCTTTTTAACTCCAATAAGATTTGTTCCAAAAACTTTTTGGGAATGTTAGCGCCTTCAGCAATTTCTATAGTCCTGGCAATATAACCTTCTTCTTGCTGGGCTAAGTAAAGTAGCGCTTTAAGGGCGTATTTTGTTTTTTGTGATAGCATTTATTATTATTTTGAAATTTTAGACTGATTACTAAATTCTACCAACTTCCACCTGAACCTCCACCAGAGAAACCGCCTCCGCCAAATCCTCCGCCGAAGCCACCTCCGCCTCCGCCAAATCCACCACCTGATGAGCCGCCAAAACCTCCACCACCGCTATTTCGTCCCAAACTACTTAGAAGAATTACATCTAGTAAACTTGGTCCGCCACCAGAATTTCCAGAATTTCCGCCGCCACCTTTTTTATTTCTAGACGCAAGGACAAGAACGATGACAACTATGATTATTATTGGTAAAATCGGAAAATTTTTGTTTTTATTTTGTTTTCTTTCACCTTTGTATTTTCCTTTGAAAACATCAAAAAGAGCATCGGCTCCTTTGTCTAATCCTCTGTAATAACTTCCAGCTTTAAATTCGGGAATGATAATGTTTCTGGTAATTTCTCCACCGATTCCAGCAGTTAATTTGTCTTCAAGACCATAACCAGGAGAGATCCAAATTTTTCTTTCGGCTTTCGCCAATAATATGATGACACCATTGTCATTTTCTTTGCTTCCGCCAATTCCCCATGTTTGTCCCCATTTTGGAGTCAAAATCCCAATGTCTTCGCCTTTCAA
Source organism: Flavobacterium sp. (assembly GCA_035433125.1). GTDB lineage: Bacteria > Bacteroidota > Bacteroidia > Flavobacteriales > Flavobacteriaceae > Flavobacterium. Next base: position 669 of record DAORUG010000174.1, on the reverse strand, counting down.
ACTTTCGATTGTAATAACGACGATTTGGGTTGAGGTAGAATCCGAATAGCGAATGAGTTTTTCTTCTAATTGTGTTTTTTCATCCGCGCTTAAAACATTGGCATAATCATAAACCGAAGTTTGGAAACTGGGTTTTTCAGGAATTGTAAATTGTGCAAATGTATTTGATACATTAAATAACACTAAAACGAAAAAAAGAATTTTTGAAATTCCTTGGTATTTCGTATCTCGTACTTCGTACTTCGTAATTTTCATTATCCTTTAGATATTTCGTTTGATAATTCATTGGTGTCACTTTCGTGAAAAGGAAAGTATTTTTGCAATTGTTCACCGGCTCTAGTGATGCCGTCAATTAGTCCTTGCTTGAAATTTCCATTTTTGAATTGGGCTGCCATAGCTTCTTTGGTACAATCCCAAAAGTCTTTTGGAACTACCTCGTTGATGCCTTTGTCTCCGCAAATAACGAATTTATGGTCATCTACGGCCACGTAAACCAAAACTCCGTTTTTGAGTTCGGTTGCATCCATTCCCAATTCATGAAAAACTTCCAAAGCCCTATCGTAAGGAACTTTGGAAGTTGTTTTTTCTATGTGAACTCTAATCTCGCCAGAAGTTTCCTTTTCAGCCATACGAATAGCTTCAACAATTGCTTGTTCTTCTTCAGTGGTT
>DAORUG010000173.1:0-5963 GCA_035433125.1 Flavobacterium sp. | reverse complement strand
CTTTTTGCAAGTTTTTTTTGATATATTTGTTGTGTTGTGCAACAAGCACAGCGGTTTCTCGCAATTGCGAATTTTGTGTAAGTTCACGTTTACGTTTCGCAAGAAGTTTTATCTTTAACAGAAAATAAAAAGTTCCGAAGTTCGCAACGGTCGTGAAGCAGCGGAACACGGGCAGCAAAAAAAACAGGATGAAAATCAGACAATCACTTATTAAATTTACGTTCGCAATTCTTTCGATTGCATTGCTTGCTTGTTCAAATGATAACAACCACGAAGTTACCCTTGAATGCATTCCAACAAATGTTTCAATGACGGTTAACGGAGAAGTACAAACTTTTCAGGCTATAGGCAGAGGGATTGATATAACTGAAAATGGATATATTTTAAGCATAAACCTAGACAGACGAAATTTTGGATCTACGAATGAACAAGGTGTTTACCTGGAATTACCGTATAAGCGCACTGGAAAAAATTTAATTAAAAATTTCATCTATCATCAATACATCAACAATGTACCGTTTGATGGTAACTTTGTAACAGACGGGAATTTTCAAAGCGAAGTATTAATTAATAGAGAAACGTGTTTTTCCGCCACATTTTCCGGTACCCTAAAGATTGGGGCTCAGGAAATAGTTATAACTAAGGGAGTATTAAACTACACGTATGAAACTCCATTTACTAACTAATGTAGTACTACCAATCCTACACTGGTGCTCGTGTGCACGAGTACCCACTTAAATCAATACTCAAATCATAGCGTTTGCAACGCAGTTTGTTGTTGCTACTGATTCCGAAACTATTTTTCAAGAAAGAGATTATGTCAATAGTAGTAATAGGAATTATGAAGAAGACAAACCCATATTTTGAAGTGCTTGATTTAAATAAAGTACTTAAGTAGAAAAAATGCACCTCCACTAACAGCTAGAATTTCGTCGAACGCGCTGCATGAACAATAAAACTCGTGATGAACGGGAACTTTTATTTCTTTTTCTGTTGTGTTTTTTTAAAGACGCTAAAACCCTGTTTAAGTACTAGTTTTTGTTATATTTGTTGATAGTAAATGGGACTTATTAAAAACAGACTTTATGCTTAAAAAGTATAGTCAAATCATAATAATTAAACCTATTATTAATAAAAATTCAATGGAAAACACACCGAAGAATCCCAAAATTCTTAAAAACAAATACATTCCCACCACAGAATTTTACAGCCAAATCATTGACAGTCTTCAAGATTATTCAATTTTTACGATTGATAATGACTTCATTATAAACAGTTGGAGTTCAGGCTCGACAAAAATATTTGGCTACGAAACGGACGAGGTTATTGGTGAACCATTCGATTTAATATTTACTGCCGAAGATTTAAAAAATGGGATTCCGCAAAAGGAAATCGAATTGGCATTGAAAGAAGGCAGAGCTACCGATAACAGATGGCATATTGCCAAAGATAAGACTGAGTTTTATGCCTATGGATTGGTTTTTCCACTTATTGGACTAGATGGAGATTTATTGGGTTATGTGAAAATTCTACGTGACTTGACCGAAAGAAAACAATCTGAAGATGCGATAAAAAAATATGTCCGAGAACTGGAAGAACTCAATACGCACAAAGAAAGCGTGATGGCAATACTTTCGCACGATTTACGAAGTCCTCTATCGGGTATTATTGGAACTGCAAAATATTTGAAAGAAAATTTCAAACAAATGAAACCCGAAGTATTGCAAGAAATGCTTGAATTACTTTATAAATCATCGATAGATGAATTGGAAATGCTGGATTATTTAGTGGAATGGGCAAGAATAAAATACGCATCGGATGTGTTTTCGCCAACCAAAGTAAAACTTACCGAATACATTGATAAAGTTTTTGCCACTTTGAACGAAACGGCGTCGATAAACACGATAAATCTTCACCACGAAATTGAAGAAAACACTACTGTTTTTGCAGATGGTAAAATGTTAATTTCGATTATCCAAAATATCGTTTCAAATGCCATAAAACATACAGAAAAAGGTGGAACGATAACCATTTCAGCAAAAACTAAAGACGATAAAATTATTGTTCAGGTAAAAGATACCGGAATTGGAATGTCAAGAGAAATAATAGAAAAACTTTTTACACCACAAATGAAAACGCTCTCGGAAACCAGAAAAAAGGATAAAGGAGCTGGAATTGGATTGTTGCTAGTCAAAGGATTTCTGGAAAAAAATGACGGTGAAATATGGGTCGAAAGTATTGAAGGCGAAGGCTCATCATTTTATTTTACCTTACCCATCGAGAAACCACCCCATAAAATAGGAAGTTCAGACGAAATTATGTTTGACGAAAGTGCTTAGTACAAGGACTGAAGTTAGATTGGATTCGGTTTAATTTAAATCCTGGTTTAGCTAAATAATCGATACCAAAAAATAAGTATTAGACGAAAACTCTAAGCAAAAAAGCCCTGATAAATAGTATCTATCAGGGCTTTTTAATACAAATCAAATGGAGCTATTTATGAACTCCTTTGCAATATTGAATTTATTTACCGCTAGCATCGCAAAAATCACTTAAAAAATTGCGAAGATGTTTGTTGAATTTTACAGGCTCTTCCAAATTTGACACATGACCTGCATTAGTGATGACATGAAGCACCGAGCTTTTGATGTTTTTATTCATAAATTTTGATTCATCCAATGGAGTAACAACATCTTCTCTGCCACAAATAATCAGTGTGGGAATCGAAATGTCATTCAATACAGAACATGTTTCTGAGCGTTCAGCAAGTGCTATTAATCCTTGTGTAATAATGTGTTGAGAATTAGAAAACACCACTTTCCGCAATTGTTCGACCAATTCAGGCTTTTCAGTTATAGAACTTTCGTGGAAAACCTTTTTTAAAAATCCTTCGTTAAAGTTACTAGCACCAAACTCATTGATGTCGCTTATGGCTTTATATCGGTTCACCTTAACATCATACGAATCGGCAATACATTGTGTATCACATAAAATCAAAGCCTCAAAGCGACTTGGAAACCGTTTCATGGCATTGAGCGCTATAAAACCACCCATTGACAAACCGCAAAGAATCACTTTTTCGAGACCTAGCCGGTCAATAAATAGGATTAAATCATTGGCAAACAAATCCATACTAAGATGCGATTCCTCGTCAGTAGATTTTCCAAATCCTCTAATATCCAATGCAATTACTCGATGTGTCGATTTAAAAAAATCCAATTGTTCTTGCCACATTGATTTATCAAAAGGAAAACCGTGCAAAAACACAATCGGTGTGGAACCCTCACCAAAATCGTCATACGATAAATTAATATTGTTTACGTTTACTGTTAAATCATACCCTTTTGTCGCAGTTGCCATGGTTTTGTTTTTTTTATAGTTCTCTTAAAAAAAAGATGTTGTAGAACTTCTTACAAAGTTATTTTGGAGAGGCTTACTAAACTTATATAATTTGACAAGAGAGTTATATAATTCACAGATTTTAACAAAAACGAAAAAGGAGTTGCAATCAAAATACACCTTTTAATAAAGGGTCAGAAAGGTTTTGGATTATAAGTAACAAGTAAACATTTAATAATTCAAATAAAACAATTTTATAAACAGGGGATATTTTATGGAGCTGGAACCTGTGGTTGTGATCCATTTAATTTTTTAAATGTAAAGAAATAGATTGTGACAGAAAAGAATATAACTGCAACTGACGGTGTTCAGTTGGTTCATTTACCAACTGATTTCAATATTGAGATAAAATTGATTTTGACTAAAATCTATCCAAAGAAGATACTCAAAACATAATAAACAATGGCTGCCAATACTGCCGATACTGGAATGGTAAGCACCCAAGCCCATAAAAGACTTACCGTTACTCCCCAACGAACTGCCGAAACACGTTTGGTCAAACCAACCCCAATAATCGAACCAGTTATAGTGTGAGTTGTACTCACTGGTACTTTGAAATGTTCTGTGAAATATAAGGTCAAAGCTCCTGCAGTTTCTGCTGCTACTCCTTCAAATGAGGTTACTTTTGTGATTTTGGTACCCATCGTTTTTACGATTTTCCATCCTCCACTAAGTGTTCCTGCAGCAATTACTGTATAACACGCCAATGGAATCCATTCTGGCATAGCTCCTTTTATCCCTTTGTCATCATCTGGAAGAATCACCTGCAACCAATCTGGAAGTGTCATAATATCAACACCGCTAGTTTTAATGTATACTGCAACTGCTGCTGCAATAATTCCCATTACTTTTTGAGAATCATTTCCACCGTGACCTAAACTAAAGGCTGCCGAAGATAATAATTGCATTTTTTTCAAAACCGCATCGGCTTTGTGCAAATTCAAACTACTAAATGTCAAGGCAAATGTAGAAATGGAAAGGATTATAAAAGCTACCAAAAACCATTTTATATTGTGAGATTCAAACACAACACTCCATAAATGGAAATCAAAACGGGGATTATCAATTTTTTCATAAGGAACCATTTGGTTGTATACAAACAAGATGGTCAATACCATCAATGAAAGAGTAAATAGTTTAGGAAGGATACTTTTTTTCGAAGCATTTAATAACCAAATAGAGATAAAATAAGATACAATAGCTCCCAACAAAGGTGCCAATACTATAAAGGCTATAATAATAAACACACCAGAAGGTACTCCCCCATTTTTTCCAGCTTTATACCAACTTACAATATCATACCAATGTCTTGTAACACTTTCGCCGTCTACTTGAATAGTATAGTCAGAAAATCCGTGCATAGCTATAGCATGAGCAATAGCGGCTCCTGCAAAACCACCTATCAGAGTATGAGAGGAACTAGAAGGAATTCCTTGCCACCAAGTGATTAAATTCCAAATAATAGCTGCCACAACTCCCGCTAGAATAACCACTAAATTTATCTGACTCGCATCGGCTGTTTTTGCAACGGTATTCGCAACCCCCAAACCAAAAACCCAATACGCTAAAAAGTTAAAAAAAGCAGCCCAAAGTACGGCTTGAAAAGGAGAAAGAACCTTTGTCGCTACAACAGTAGCAATCGCATTTGCAGCATCGTGAAAACCATTGATGTAATCAAAAATCAAGGCCAATACGATAATAACTATAAGTAGTGTAAATTCCATAATTTTAATTGAAAGATTGAAAAATTAAAAAATTGAAAAGCGGAGTTCTAATAAAATTTTTCCTTCTTTCAATAGCTTAATCTATAAATTTGTTACGAATGTTTCACAGAAATAGATTCTAAAACACTGGCAACACCTTTACACTTATCAGTCGCTGTTTCTAAAACTGACAATACTTCCTTGTATTTGATAATGTTTTTGGCATCGGTTTCGTTTTCAAAAAGATCGGCAACTGCTTTATCATAAACACTGTCTGATTTAGCTTCCAATTTGTTAATTCGAGAACAAGCATCCGTAATTTTTTTCATTTTCTTCAAATCTCTCAATTCCTTTACTGCACTATCAATATTCTGACAAGCTTCAAGGTTAATTTCGGTCAATTTCCGAATAGATTTTGTAATCTTAGCTACTTGATACAATCTCATTCTACTAGAAGCTCCGTGAAGATTATCAGCTACTCTATCAATTGAAGTAATTAAGGAGTGAATGTCTTCTCTGTCAAATGGTGTGATGAAATTTCTACTCAATTCCAAATTAGTCAATCGGGTGATGTCCTCCCCTTTTTGCTCTAATTCATCTATTTTTAAAAAAAGTTCGTCTCTCTCTTTCAATGGAAGATTTACAGCTTCGTGCAAAATAGATGCTAATTGAACTAAATTACTTGACGCTTCCTCAAAAAGGGGAAAGAATTTTTTGTCTTTTGGAACGAAAAACTGAAAAATACTATTTATTGACATTTTGTTAATGTTTAATTAATTTTGAGTACAAAATTACTTCTTTATTTTACGCTAATGTTAAGTAATTGTTAACAATTTTATTCTGTTTTAAAACAATCTAAAA
>DAORUG010000172.1:0-6020 GCA_035433125.1 Flavobacterium sp. | reverse complement strand
TTGGATTCCTTTTGCAACCATTAAAACTTTCGGGTACGAACAATGGATTGGAGGTCAAGCATCAACCTATTGTAAAGACGCAAAAGAAATACTGATTAAAAAATACAATTTATCATCTCAGTTAAAAGAACGGATAGAAACCTTACGTTAATAATGAACAGAGTATTATCAATGATAACCGGCTATTCACTCATATTGATGGCAATATTAGCCGGGTTTTCGTATGGATATGTTTTTACGAAATTTTACAAGCCCAATTCACCAGATCTTGTACAAGCTGACTTTTTGGGAAATCAAGAACTATATATGTGGATGGTAATTGGTTTCATCTGTATTGTTTTACTTGATTTTTTGATATCGTGGACAATTTTTAAATTGTTCAAGAAGGAAAACCCACAACTTGCATTTATAACATCCTTACTAAGATTTCTCTATACCGTTATATTTTTCAGAGCCATCATTTTTTTGAAAAATAATATTGAACTGTCAAACAAACATGGCCTGGAGATAAATCAAAATTTTGAGTACTTTTTATACACCTGGTCAATAGGATTAATATTATTTGGAATTCACTTAATTCTATTGGCATTAATATTGAAAAAACATCAGTATATACCCAAATTTATTTGGTATCTGATGTTAATAGCTGGAATTTCTTATTTGGCAACCAATTCAATGAAAATATTTGTTCCTGGAAAGTATGATACCGCTAATCTATTAGAAAACATACTAGCCATACCAATGGTTTTGGGTGAACTATGTTTTGCATTTTGGATAGTATTTAAAGGAAAAATGACAATAAAAACTCTTACAAAGTAGATGAAAATATGCATTCAGGTATGAATAATATTCGCAGACAATTGACATTATTTGTTGAGGAGACAGAAGCCAAACAAATAGAAGCAATCCGAGATAAGTACAATCCTTTGCAAAAAAAGCTTATCAAGTGTCACGTTACAATTTGCAGGGAAAATGAAATACAGGATTTGGATAAAGTGATTGAAAATTTAGAAAATTTAGAACAGCCACCATTTAATATTCAATTTGGGCTACCAACGCTATTTAACAATGGAAAAGGTATCTTGCTACCGTCAATAGGGGACAATTTAGAATTTAATGTTTTAAGAAAAATGATTTTGAGTGGAACGCAAAATAACTTACAAGTACAAATTCCACACATTACTTTAATGCACCCAAGAAATTCAAGCTGCTCTAATTTGGATTTTGAAACGATAAAAACCATGCCATTGCCTTCAAAGTTTAACTTTAAGACTATTTCATTGATTGAGCAAATTGACGGAGAGCAATGGCAAATAATCAAAACTTTCAAACTCAAAAACAGAGTAGCTATGATACACGATGTAGTAATTTAAGCCAACTTGATAACAATTAAATTTAATAAAATGAAAAATAAAATGACACATTTTGCTATTCATATTGATGATATGGAACGGGCAAAAATATTTTATGACAAAGTATTTGATTGGGGCTTCAATTCTTACGGACAATCCGACTTTTTTCAAATCAAAGCCGACAAAACCGAAAATGGAGAATTAATTGGAGCTTTACAATCAAGGAGATATTCCCCAATTCCTGACAAAATAATCGGATTGGAATGTACCATTGGTGTTGAAAGTATTGACCAAACAATTGAAAAAGTAAAAAGAAATAACGGGCAAGTTTTAATGCCAAAGACTGCTATTCCTTATGTTGGTTACATTGCAAAGTTTTTGGACACGGAAGGAAACCTGATTTGTGCAATGCAATACGATAATTCAGCAGGATGACAAAATCAAGACCAATACACCCCGACTTTCAATTCTTGTTGGACTTTAAAAACCAAGATGTCATTGACTTGTTTCGTGACTTGCGACAATTTATCTTGGAACTGTATCCAGATAGTAATGAATTAGTGTATCACACTCACGCCTTGACAGCAGTTTATTCAGTATCTGAAAAGTTATCTGACGCTTTTTGTATGTTACCTATTTATACAAATCACCTAAACTTAGGGTTTAACAAAGGGACTCTCTTGAAAAACCCAAACAAACTCTTAACAGGTACAGGCAATTTAATCAGACACATAGACATAAAAAAGACGAGTGATTATAGAAACCAAAAAGTGAAAGATTTAATTAAAGAAGCAATTGACTTTGCGATAAATGATATGGACAAGCCAACTAAATCAGTTGGTAAGACAATATCAAAAATCAAGAAATAGGTAAACCCAAACCTCATAAATGGTTTTTCAAATACACAGATTACAGTGATAAATTTGACATCTGAAGACCCAAACGCCAGCCGCTAACAAGGTATTTGCAAAAGCACGGCTGACGAAAGTAATTGACCATTTGTGCCACTATCAACTTTTGTGCATATATTCGGCTGACGGTTTTCAAATGCCGTGCCTTCGCAAATACCCAAACCGTTGGCGGTAATGATAAACAACATTCCGAGCAAAAATGAACAGTTTCAACTTAAAAACATATCTGACCTCAAATCTTGACATTGATGAAAAAGAAATTTCGTCAATAGTTGAAAACTGCACCACAAAAACATTTAAAAAAGACCAATTCCTACTTCGTGAAAATGAACATTGCACACATACTTTTTTTGTGGAAAAAGGACTTTTGCGACAATATTCAATTGATGAAAAAGGCAGGGAACATATCCTGACTTTTGCGCCCGAAAATTGGTTTGTAACCAATAGGGAAAGCACCTATTTCAACCAACCATCTGCTTATTATATCCAAGCATTGGAAGATAGCAAAGCAGCAATGATAAATGAGGAATTTATTCATTTGCTTTCAGAAAAAATCCCTTCCTTTTCAGATTTCAACAATAAATTGCTTCACAACCATATTCGTCATTTGCAGAACAGAGTAAATTTATTATTGAGCGCTACGGCGGAAGATAGATATTTACAATTCATAAAAATGTACCCTGATATTCTGTTGAGGGTGCCACAAACAATGGTCGCTTCTTATTTGGGGATTACACCAGAAAGTTTAAGTCGTGTGCGGAAGGAATTGGCACAAAAAAATTTTAAAAATTAGTTTCTTACCATACATCAATGCACAAATGCTGCTTTGAGACTAATTTTACACTATAAAAATTTGAGATTATGAAAACAAAAACAGTAGAATTAGTAGCAAGCCCAAGAGAGCCCCATTTTGTTGGAGATGGTTTTCGAGTGCACAATTTTATCCCAAGCGGATATAGAATGGATATGCAGCGTATGGATCCTTTTATTATGTTGGACTATAATTCAACTTATAACTTTCCACCATCGGACAAACCAAAAGGCGTAGGCGTTCATCCGCACAAAGGCTTTGAAACCGTAACTATTGCATACAAGGGCAAGGTGCAACACCACGACAGCAGCGGTGGCGGTGGAATTATTGATAGGGGCGATATTCAATGGATGACAGCTGCAAGTGGTGTGCTTCACAAAGAATACCATGAAGAAGAATGGAGCAAAAAAGGGGGCGATTTTCAAATGGTGCAACTTTGGGTCAACTTGCCCAAAAAAGACAAAACGAGCGCACCAAAGTATCAAGCCATAAAATATGCTGATATCAAACGCTATGAATTGGAAAACAAAGCCGGTGTTATTGAAGTGATTGCTGGCGAATACAAAGGAACCAAAGGTTCGGCCTCAACTTTCACGCCAATACATATGTTCAACTCCAAATTAAACAAAGGCGGCAAAGCAACTTTTGAGTTTCCCGCCAACTACAACACGGCTTTACTTGTTTTGGAAGGGAATATTAAAGTCAATGGTATGGAAGAAACGCCAACAGACCATTTGGCACTTATGGCAAATGATGGAGAAACTTTTGAAATCGAAGCAACCGATGATGCCGTTGTTTTGGTATTGAGTGGCGAACCCATCAATGAACCTATTGCCGCACACGGTCCTTTTGTAATGAACACCAAACAAGAGTTGATTGAAGCCTTCAATGATTTCAACAACGGAAAATTTGGTTATTTAGAAGATTAACCTATATGGCTTTCGACCTCGGCCGAAAGCCATTTTTAAAATAAACAAGATGAAAACAGGAAGATTGGAAGCATTTAGCGATGGCGTTTTGGCCATCATCATCACCATAATGGTATTGGAACTATCCGTACCGGAAGTTTCAAGCTTTGATGCGTTAAAACCTTTGATTCCAAAGTTCATCTCTTACCTACTTAGTTTTATTTATGTCGGCATCTATTGGAATAATCACCATCATTTATTTCAGGCAACGGAAAAAGTGAACGGAGCTATTTTGTGGGCAAATTTAAGTCTGTTGTTTATGCTATCCCTCATCCCGTTTACAACCGCTTGGATGGGAGAAAACCATTTTGCCCAAAACCCGGTAGCCCTCTATGGAATTAATCTTTTATTGTGTGCCGTGGCTTATGCCTTTTTAATGAAAGCCATTTTAAAAAACGAGGGAAAAGATTCGAAAATTGGCACAGCCGTTGTAAATACAAAAAAGGAGAATCTTTCCATAATTTTATACCTTGCAGGAATCATCATTTCATTTTTTACACCCATCATCAGCGTGGGAATTTTATTCATAGTAGCTATAATTTGGATAGTCCCGGACACAAGAATTGAGAAAAATTTAAAACCTTAAACGATGAAAACGAAAGAATATTCTAACGGAGAAATTACCATTTTATGGAAACCCGAAAAGTGTATCCATTCCGGTATTTGCGCAAAAACATTGCCCAAAGTCTATAACCCCAAAGAACGACCTTGGATAAAACCCGAAAATGCCACTACCAAAGAAATAATCGAACAAGTCGCCCAGTGTCCATCAGGAGCATTGAGCATCAAAAAAGACTAAAAAATGGAAACAAAAATAGAAAGAGAAGACAACGGAAAAAAAGGAAGGTTTGTAATCTATGAAAACGGAGCATTTGCAGGCGAAATGACTTTCACGTGGGCAGGTATAACAAAATTTATAATTGACCATACAGGTGTTGAAGAAGTCTATGGAGGAAAAGGGTATGGAAAGAAATTGGTAATGCAATCCGTTGAATACGCACGAAAAAACAATTTAAAAATCATACCACTTTGCCCCTTTGCAAAAAAAGTTTTTGACAGAACTGAAAGCATTCGAGATGTATTGTACTAAGAATCACTACCGCCAACAAACGGTTTTGTGCAAGAGCGGATTAACGGTTAAAATCAAGGTTTCAGCTTTGATTGTCGCAAAAAACCCCTTGTTTTTTGCTCAAAAGAATTAAATTAGAAAAATCCCAAGCGGTTTTTGCTTAGGTTGGTGGTAAATCGAAAGTTCCGTCTTCGAATGCCGCTCCTGCACAAAGCCGCAACCGTTATATGCAACTTGTTTTGAACAGCGTCATCAACAATTTTGTTGAGCTTCAGTAAAGGGAAACCTTAAAATTATTATCTAAACAGTGGCTTCAGAAACTCTATTCAGCAACTATTTTCAAAGCCGCTTTTATACCATGGCAGACAGAGAGCATGGGACTGCAAAGCGATTACATTTTATTCAAACCTTTTTCGCTATTGCAATCACAAACAGTGCTCTTAATCCAATCAAGTATGCATATAACAGGCAGGTTGGCAAAAATGCGGGCAGACGGAATACGTTCTTCAACTTTTGGTTCTCTGTTCGGCTATTGTTCCGGCTGATTTCTATGGACTAAAAAAATATAATTTTGTGTTTTTATTCACCGGTGAAACAGGTGTTTTCCACAAACGGTTTATCATTCCTAACTACTGCAAATGCCCTTAATACAAGTTTATTTCTGATAGCATTGATGATGCTCATTTTATGTTTACCCTCTTCTACTTTCCGGTTAAAATAATCCTTTATTTCCTGCACATATTTTATGGCTGATATGGCACACAGATGGAGCAAGGATTTTAAATTTTTGTTTGCCATCTTATGCACCCGGTGTTTGCCCTTGATGCTTATGCCGCTCTGGTATTCAAATGGAACTGTAAGCGTCCCCAATCTTCGGCAGTTTGAAATTAGAGAATAATCTTTAATTTT
>DAORUG010000171.1:4438-6030 GCA_035433125.1 Flavobacterium sp. | reverse complement strand
TGTTTTGGATTTAATCAAAAAAATATACAGCGAATTCCAATTCAAATCGGGTTCGACCAATGTCAATACGCCGCTGAAAACAGTACTGAAAGAACGAAAAGGCGTTTGCCAGGATTTCTCTCATTTGGCGATTGCCAGTTTGCGAAGTGTTGGCATCCCGGCCAAATATGTCAGCGGTTATATCGAAACTTTGCCCCCAAAGGGCAAACCCAAACTCGAAGGTTCCGACGCTTCACACGCTTGGATCTCGGTTTATATTCCTGAAATGGGCTGGTGCGAATTTGACCCGACGAACAATATGATTCCGCAACAACGCCATATTGTAACGGCTTACGGAAGAGATTTTGCCGATGTGTCGCCACTAAAGGGAATTATTTTTAGCTCAGGAGATCATAAAGTAAAAGTTGAAGTGGATGTGATTCCTTTGGGGTAAAAAACAATTAAATTTTACAACATTTTCTCGGATTATTATAAATTCATCTGTATCGGTTTACATAACTTCGTTCCCCATTGTGACTTAGCTTCACATTAATTAAAAAATAATAGCATTATCAAAAAATACCCTCTTTTAACGGCTCGAAAAGCATCGATACTAGATCTCGATACAGCCAATAATTTATTTGCTGAGATTATGCAATTGGGAATTCCTTTTGGGTATCAACAAGCCAATTGCCATAATATTTCACATTATATCCGAACTTTTTTAGAAGCTAAAGGCTATCAATGTGGCAAAATATGGGCCTTTGCGCCGGTGGTGTATTCGATGAATAGCTCTCGATTAATCTCCTTTGCCGATAAAAAAAATATTTCCCCGACGGGAAAAATCGATTGGGGGTATCACGTGGCCCCTATTCTTCAGGTTCGAATAGGCAACAAAGTGCGCAAAATGGTTATTGACCCGGGATTATTTCCAAAAAATATAGTGCGTTATCGGACTTGGCTTGCTAAACTCAAAACCCGAAAACTCATTTATTTGATTATGGATTCGGATTGGTATTTGTACAATTCGTCGATGATTCCCAATTCGCAAATTCAATACCATTCGGATGGTTTTTCTAATGCCATTCAACCCAATGTGCAGCTACCCGATTGGTTTTCGGACAAGTTGATTACGGATTTTTTTAAATACGAAGATGAGGCTTTAGCGCAACATTGGATCGAACAAGGATTGGCTGTAAACGAAACGGCTATGGCTTTTTATGATGCCGAAATCAAGCCGATTCTGCATTGCAAACAACAACTCGATTTGGTTACTGATTATAAAATGTTGGTGGGCAATGTGTTTAATTTTGAAACCATTTTCAGGGACAACAATTGGAACTATGAAATGGATGCTAATTTTCAATTCAAACATCAAGATATTATTGCCCAATATCGAGATATTTACTTTTCGAATCTCAACAAATGGCAAGAATCATTGGCATCATTAAACGAAATCATCCGAAACAATAACATCAAGTAATTTGGATTTTTATTGCTGTGACATTACAACATTCGCTTTTAAAAAAAGTTTCACACAAATTTGCTTTGCCAGTTCGCTATCGCTCGGGTCACAAATTAACACAAATTCAAAAACTGGGTAAAATTCGTGA
>DAORUG010000171.1:0-4338 GCA_035433125.1 Flavobacterium sp. | reverse complement strand
TATTTATGCTTGCAAAATTAGTGTTTATATGGTTACGCCTTACTACCCCAAGACAAACGTATTTTTTTACCGCAGATGCGCAGATTTAACATAGCAATATGTTAAATCATTTGCAAATCTACGGTTTAAATTTTCTGTTTTTTGTCCGTTTGACTATATTTTCCCGTAATACATTGCCTTCACAATTCCGTCCGAAAGTCCAATTTTTGGAACATAAATATTTCTGGCTCCGCTCCATTTCATTGCATTGAGATAGATTTGGGTCGCAGGGATAATTACGTCGGAACGGTCAGGATTCAAACTTAATTCTGAGATTCTTTGTTCGTAAGTCAAGGAATTTAAGAAAGCATATTGGGAATTCAAATAAATATATGACATCGGTTTGTCTTGTAATTTACCCGACATTTTGAATAATTTATTAATGTTTCCACCAGATCCTATAAGGATAACTTCATCATAATCTTTGGTGTTTGTTTTAATCCATTTTTCCATTTCGTCCCAAACAATATCACACACCATTTTATTCAAAAAACGAACCGTTCCCGCTTTGAATGATTTAGAAACCACAATTTTTCCGTTAGAGAAAAGTGAAAATTCAGTACTACCACCACCAACATCAACATATAGATAAGTTTTGTCGGATTTTAGAAGATGATGCAAATCTGTCGAAGCGATTATAATTGCTTCTTTTTTTCCATCGATTATTTCAATCTCGATTCCTGCTTTTTCTTTTATAATTTCGACAACTTCCTGACCGTTGTATGCTTCACGCATTGCCGAAGTTGCTAAAGCTCTATATTTTTCAACTTTATGTACTTTCATCAAAAGACCGAATGCTTTCATAGCATCAATCATTCTGTCAATATTTTCTTCCGATATTTCACCTACAGTAAAGGAATCTTGTCCGAGACGAATTGGAACACGAACCAAGGAGTTTTTGTTAAATTGGGATTCTTTTCCTTCTTGTTCAACAATATATGTGATTAATAAACGCATTGCATTTGACCCTATGTCAATTGCAGCGTATTTTTTTATCTTCAGAGTTTCCTCTTGTAATGGATTAATCAAAGATGGATTTAACATTTATTCTAATTTTCATTTTTTGGAACTGCTTCCGATTAAACATTTCCGTTAGTAACTCCTACTTTATTTTGATGATAATTATAGGTTTCGAATTGAGCTCTAAAAACAGGTTCATATCCGTTGCGAACTCTGTATTTATTGTCCAAATTTTCGGAATGATAACGGGCTTTCACGTTTCCTTTCCAACCTATATCAAAAATATCAATCAATTCTTTTTTAATTTTTTCATCATAAATAGGACAAGTTACTTCGACTCTAGCGTCTAGATTTCTGGTCATAAAATCGGCAGATGAAATATAGACTTCTGGATCTCCTTCGTTTCCAAAAATATAAATTCTAGAGTGTTCTAGATAATTATCAACGATACTAATAGCTTCAATATTGTCACTCATACCGGGTAAACCAGGTATTAACGAACAAATTCCTCTTACTTCGAGTTGTATTTTTACACCTGCATTACTGGCTTCATACAATTTATCAATCAGCTCAAAATCAGACAAACTATTCATTTTCAGCTTTATATAAGCTACTTTACCACTTAATGCATTGGTAATTTCTCGGTCAATCATTTTGTTAAAACGAGATCTGGTGTAATGAGGAGAAACAATCAAATGTTTGTAACGATATAATCTATAATTAATTTCAAAAAATTCAAAAATTTTAGATGCGTCTTTTAGTATTTGTTGATGACTTGTAAAAAGGGTTACATCAGTATAAATTTTGGCTGTTTGCTCGTTGAAATTTCCAGTAGAAATAAAACCGTAACGCTTTACAGAATCTTCTTCAAGTCTTTCGATGACGCAAACTTTAGAATGTACTTTTAGTCCTTTTATCCCAAAAATAAGATTGATGCCTTCAGTTTGCATTTGTTCTGCATAAGATATATTGGAAGCTTCATCAAAACGAGCTTGCAATTCGATCTGAACGGTAACTTTTTTGCCGTTTTTGGCAGCATTTATAAGAGAACTAATTATTTGTGAATTTTTGGCCAGTCGATATAAAGTAATTTTTATAGAAGTTACTTTAGGATCAAGAGCCGCTTCACGCAAAAACTTGGTGAGATATGAAAATGACTGATAAGGAGCATGTATCAAATAATCTTTTTTACTAATTTTTTCCAAAATGCTTCCTTCAAGATTCAGTCCCGGAACAGGCAAAGGATGGTTTGTTGTGTATAATAAATCATATCTTCCAAGGTTTGGGAACTTCATATAATCACGTCTATTGTGGTATTTTCCTCCCGGAATAATACTATCAGAAGAAATAATATGCATTTTATCTAGAATAAATTTTAGCGTGTCTCTTCCGATTAATTCATCATAAATGAAGCGAACAGGCTCACCTATTCGTCTGTCTTTGACACTTGAAGCAATTTTTTCGAGCATACTTTTACTCAAATCGCTATCCATTTCTAACTGAGCGTCACGAGTGATTTTGAACATGTGAGCCGAAACACTTTCGTAATCAAAAATATTGAAAATACTACCCAAATTTTGTCTTATCACATCGTCGAGTAAAATAACATATTGTTTTTCATCATTGGAAGGCAAAACAACAAATCGATTGATGGTATTGGGGATTTCGATCATTGCATAATGTACTTCGGCATTTTTTTTCATCACCAATTTCACCGCTAAATATCCCACAGAATCTTTCAATATAGGGAATTCGGCCAAATCATTCAAGATTATGGTAATCAATTCTGGACTTAGTTTTTGAATAAAAAAGTCTTTTAAGAACATTGCTTGATCTGCCGATATATGATTTTCATCAATAATAAATATATTTTCGGTTTCGAGTTTGGCCTCAATAGTATTTAAAATCCGTAAACTTTCGGTTTGCTGCTGAATAACAATCTCAGTAATTTCTTTTAATAATTGTTGAGCTGAAATACCTCCAAAAAGATTTTTACCCGAAATTCCAGACAGACTCAATCGTCTAATAGCCGCAAAACGAACCCTGAAAAATTCATCTAAATTATTGGAAAAAATACCTAAAAATCGCAATCTTTCTAATAATGGTACCGCATCATCAGCGGCTTCTTGCAAAACTCTAGCATTGAAGTTCAACCAACTTTTTTCTCTTTCTATGTATTTGTATTTATGCACTCTTTTTATTTTAAATTTCTAGGAAATATTGTTTTTTTTGTTTTGCCTTTACTTATTTTCTGCCAATTATCAGTTTCAAATTGCAGCCAAACTAATCCTGATGTCGGAACATTATCTATGAAAACATCTCCAAATTTATTAACAAAATTTGTAATTGCCTCATTATGTCCAAAAAGAATAACATTTTCGAAATCATTACCAATTGATTTGATAATCTTCTCTAGTTTAATTTCGTCAAAAGTATAAAGTTCATCTGTAAAAACGATACTTTCGAAGGAATATAAACTGGTTTTTGCAAAAATTAAAGCTGTTTCACGAGCTCTTTTTGCAGAACTAGAATAAATAACAAAATTTTGAGGTAAATATTTTATAGAATTGATAGCAACTAAATGCGCATCATCAATTCCTCTTTGCTCCAACTGTCTTTCAATATCTTGACAAGGAATATCCCAACTAGATTTTGCGTGTCGAATAAGAATTAGGTTTTTCATTTATTTTGAAATTTTTTTATTGTAAAACTTTAAAATTACAAAATACAAAAAAAATTTAAATAATCAATGCTTTATTTTTTAGATAATTCTACTAATACTTTTACTAAAATAATATTTATTTCAAGATTTTTACAGCTTTTGTATTACAAGATGATTTTAACAATCGTTTAAGTTTATCATTTTTTAAAAAACATTGTAATACTATACTTATTTATTTATGTAAATATGCACTTAAACAGCGTTTTTTTGCATTTAATCGATGTTTTTTGTTGAATGTATCATTTTTTGAATTAGATTTGAATAGTTAAATGCTATAAAAATGTTATAAAGCGTATTAATTGTGATTAAATACAATATTAAAATCACAAAAATATGGTTAATAAAACACAAAAAATTTCAAAATATTTGTAATTAATTAGGATAAAAAAAGAAGCAAAATGTCGTTTCACCGAGTATTTAAGTAATTGGTGGAAAAAAAGTATCAAATCGATATATGATATTTAATTTAGCGTACTGAAACCTACTAATTTTAATAATTTAATAAATTCTTTAGCCCAAAATCGAAGATTATGAAAACATTTCTATTATTTACCCTTGCTTTTTTTTTCCTTTTACCTTCTAAAAGTGTTGCTCAAAATGGAAATTCTGTAACTCCA
>DAORUG010000170.1:0-6109 GCA_035433125.1 Flavobacterium sp. | reverse complement strand
TTGAGATGATTTTGGGCTGTCTTCCAGAAAATTAGGAATTTTAGAATCAACTTTCGTGGCAAAGGATTGTTCCAAGAACTTTTGTAAGCCTATTTTTTGAATAGTTTTGGCCTGTTTTGCCGAATATCCGAGTCTTAAGGACCAAAGGGTGTGATTGTTCATAATCTAAAGTACTATAAAAATTGGACTTAGATTTTATGAAAGGGTTTAATCGGTAGTTAATTCTTTTTATTTTTCACCCGCATCAATGTTCTTTTTTGCTTTATTATCGGTCAAATCGCTCAAATGCAAGCGTAATGCATCGATGGAAATACTGATTTCCCAAAACGAAATTCCCAATGAAATGAGCAAGGCTAGCAAACTTAGTCCAAAAAAATAAATACTGGATATTTGCTGTTCCATAAATAGTAAGAGCATTGCAAAAACAGAAAGAAACAAACACAAAACGCCGAACATTTGCATGTAACGAATAAGAGATAATCGCAAGTCGAGATTTTTAATTTCTAATAAAACGCTTTTATTTTCTTCTTCGTCATAGGTTTTTTTTAATTTTCGAATGATTTGTGCAATAGTTAGAAAGCGATTGGTGTAAGCCAATAAAATTAATGAAGTTGCGGAGAAAAGCAGGGCAGGGGTTTCTATGTGTAGGGTCATTTTTAGGTATTTTAAAATTTTACAATTGCAGTTTTTTTCTCTCCGTTTCTAATGAATTGTACAGGTAGTTCGTCTCCAGATTTTATTTTTGATAGACATTCCATATAACTATACACCTCTTTTACATCGCAAGTTCCAATTTTAGTAATAATGTCTCCGGATAAAATTCCTGCTTTCTGTGCTGGTCTGTCATCGGTCACGCCATCTACGTGTAAACCATCGGTACTATCTGCATAACTAGGCATTATTCCTAAAGTAACTTTGTATTTTGCACCCGTTTTTGTTGCAGTAATTTTGGTTTTTGTAAACTCTACTTTGTCTAAATTAGCAATAGCGTTGGTAACTCTAAATGCATATCCCACAATATTTCTTTCGCCAGTATAATTTATTTTGTCCTCATCATCAGTGGGTTTGTGATAATCTGTATGCGTTCCTGTAAAGAAAAATAATACTGGAATATCTTTCAAATAGAACGAAGTATGATCCGAGGGACCAATGCCACTTTCGTCTAATGTAACATTGAATCCAGCAGGTTTGTTGATTTCAACAAGGGTTTTAAATTCAGGACATGTTCCAATACCACCAACAGTCAATTCTTTTTTGTCATTTAATCGTCCAATCATATCCATATTAATCATAGTAATTATATTCGGATATTTGTTTTTTAATGTCTCTGCCATGAATTTCGAACCAATCAAGCCATCTTCCTCACCTGAAAAGAGAGCGAAAATATAATTTGCTTTTTCGATGGTTTTATTTTGTGAATACATTCGGGCTAATTCTAAAACTCCAGAAACTCCAGAAGCATTGTCGTCGGCGCCATTGTGAATTTCTCCTGAAGAATTCATCTTGGTAGAATTATTATGTTCGTTCAAGCCTAAATGATCATAGTGAGCACCAATAACAATAGTTTTGTTGGCTTTATTGTCTAAGAAGGCGATCACATTTTTTCCGGTATTATTTACACCACTATTTGCTATTGTATCGTGGGGATTTAGCTTTACTTTATAATTAAATTCTTGAATGAAATTTTTGCCGTCATAAGGTTTTAATCCAAAACTTTTTAATTGTTTAGCTAAATAATTGGCTGCAACTGTTTCTTCTTTTGATCCAGTAAGCCTTCCTTTTAAATCATCGGATGCTAAGAAAGAAATATGGTTTTTCAGATTTGCCGTTTTTACCATTTCGGTTTCGTCAGTATCGATCCAATCTGCAATAAAAACATTCGTTTCGCGTGCTGCGTTTTGTTGACGATTGCTGGAAAATACTAATTTTTTTCCATCTGGCGAAAACATTGGAAAAGCATTGAATTCACTTTCCCAAGTAATTTGTTCTAAATTTTCTCCTTCAATATCAATTACATACAATTGAAAATCATATCCACGAGTAGAATGATGATTGGAAGAAAATATAATTTTTTTATCGGATGGATGGAAATAGGGAGCCCAATTTGCCTTGCCCAAATGAGTGATTTGTTTTAAATTGCTTCCATCAATATTACAGGTGTAAATTTCCATTTCGGTGGGAGCAACCACATTCTCTTTTAGTAAAGCTTTGTATTCGGCAATGTCCTTTTCGGTTTTTGGGCGCGATGAACGGAACACTAATTTTTTGCTATCGTGCGAAAAGAAACTTCCACCATCGTACCCTAAACCATTCGTTATTTGCTTCAAATTTGTTCCATCAATATCTATTGTCCAGAGTTCTAAATCTCCACTTCGAGTACTTGTAAATGCAATCTTTTTTCCGTCAGGAGAAACAACCGCTTCGGCATCATAGCCTGGAGAATTTGTTAATTGTTTTACGATTTTGCCACTCAAATCGGATATATAAATATCAAATTCCGGATACACAGCCCAAAGGTATTTTCCGTCTTTTGATTTTGGAGGAGCCGGACATTCATCGGCAGAGGCGTGAGTTGAGGCATAAATAATGTGTTTCCCGTCAGGCATAAAATAGGAGCAAGTAGTACGACCTTTTCCTGTGGAAATCAGTTTTAAATTGTCGGAAGCATTGATTTTACTTTGTAAATCATATAAATAGATTTGGTCACAAGGAATTCCAGCCTTTGGATTAGAAATTTGCATGGTTAGCAATTGACCATTTGGACTAAAATAGGCTTCGGCGTTATCGCCACCAAAAGTAAGTTTTTGAATATTTTTGAGATGCTTTTCTTGTGCAGTACTATTTAAAAATAGCAATGTAACCAATACTGATAAAACTATTTTTTCGTTTAGCGATTTGAGTTGCATATTGTATATTTTTATTGAGACTTCAAATATCGGAATTCTTTGTTTAAATTCATTTTTTTTCAATAAAAAACCCTGTCAGAGTTTTAATCCTGACAGGGTAAAAGTTATATGCATTATTTCTATTTTATCAAATCAAAACTTCTCTTCACGAAAGCCGTAAGTTCTTCGCCTTTCAATAGGTTTTGAGATAATTTTGCCAAGTCTAAAGCTTGTTTTACCAAACCTTCTTGCGTTGTTTTGTCTTCAGTATTCAAGATATTGGAAGCCAAATCCGAGTTGGTATTTACCACCAAATTATACATTTCCGGCATATTACCCATTCCGAACATTCCGCCACCACCAGATTGGCTCATTTCTTTCATTCGACGCATAAATTCTGGTTGCGTGATGATGAATGGAGCGGCGTTGCTATCCAAAGCTTCCAATTGTACCGTATAAGCTTTTGGAATATACGTTTCCAATGAAGTTTTCAAGCTTTCTTTTTCGGTATCCGATAATTTAGAAATTGTTGTTTCCTCTTTCTTGATTAAATTATCGATGTGGTCTGAATCGACACGAACGAAAGTTAAATCTTTATTGTCACCTTCAATTTTTTGAATCAAATGCGAGATAATTGGCGAATCCAAAAGCAATACTTCATATCCTTTTTCTTTGGCGATTTCGATATAAGCGTGCTGCGCTTCTTTATTTCCTGCGTATAAAACAACTAGTTTTCCGTCTTTGTCTGTTTGGTTTTCCTTTAGATTTTCTCTCAATTCTTCTAAAGTGAAGTATTTGTCATCTACTGTTGGATATAGAACAAAGGCACCTGCTTTTTCGTAGAATTTCTCTTCGGAAAGCATTCCGTATTCTAAAACGATTTTGATGTCATTCCATTTAGCTTCAAAATCTTCACGATTTTCTGTAAATAAAGATTTCAATTTATCGGCAACTTTTCGAGTGATGTAGTTCGAAATTTTCTTCACGGCACCATCGGCTTGCAAGCCAGAACGAGAAACGTTCAATGGAATGTCCGGTGAATCGATAACTCCTTTCAACATCGTCAAGAATTCAGGTACGATCCCTTCTACATTATCAGTTACATAAACTTGGTTTTGGTACAATTGAATCTTGTCTTTCTGGATTTGCAAATCGGATCCTAATTTTGGGAAATACAAAATTCCAGTTAAATTGAATGGGTAATCCACGTTCAAATGAATGTGGAATAACGGTTCTTCGAACTGCATTGGGTACAATTCGTGGTAGAATTTTTTGTAATCTTCATCCTCTAATTCAGTTGGTTGTTTAGTCCAAGCTGGATTCGGGTTGTTGATTATGTTGTCCACTTCGATAGTTTCGTTTACATAATCTTCAGGAGCATCTTCAGGTTTTGGTAAAGTTTCTGTTCTGGTTCCAAATTTAATTGGAATAGGCATAAACTTGTTGTAACGGTTCAACAATTCCTTGATTTTGTATTCTTCCAAAAATTCCAAAGAATCTTCGGCAATGTGCAAAATAATCTCCGTTCCACGCGTAGTTTTATCAGAAGGCTCCAAAGTAAATTCTGGGCTTCCGTCGCAAATCCAGTGGGCTGCTGGCTCGTCTTTGTATGATTTGGTAATGATTTCCACTTGTGAAGCCACCATAAAAGCAGAATAAAATCCAAGACCAAAATGACCAATAATTCCTGAATCTTTGGCTGAATCTTTGTATTTTTCTAAGAATTCTTCGGCTCCAGAAAAAGCAATTTGGTTGATGTATTTCTCTACTTCTTCGGCAGTCATACCCAAACCTTGGTCGATAATGTGCAATTTTTTGCCTTCTTTATCAATTTTTACTTCAATAATAGGATTGCCATATTCCACTTTGGCATCTCCAACACTTGTTAGATGTTTTAATTTTAAGGTAGCATCAGTTCCATTCGAAATTAGTTCACGCAAAAATATTTCGTGATCGCTGTACAAGAATTTCTTGATTAGGGGGAAGATGTTCTCTACCGAAACGTTAATTTGTCCAGTTGCCATATTTTTTGTTTTAATAGTTTTACAATTGATAACACTCTACTCAAATAAGATACCAAATCCGTCTAAAGTGACAAATTGTCGGAACTGTTAATTTTGATACAAAAAGTTTTTATTATGAAACAAATTTTGCCCTCATCATTGTATCTTTGTTAATGTTTAATTTTAAAAAAAGTTTATAAATTATGAAAAAAATAATTACATTATTATTGTTGTCTGTCGTGCTCTTTGCGTGTAAAAGTAAATCAGGGACAACTGCTACGCCAGTAAAAAGTGAACCTGTTGCCAGCACAAAGTTGGACAAAAGTTCACAAGTAGCCATCAAAGGAAATTGGGTTATTACCAGTGTGACTTATCCAGGTTCCGATTATATTAAAGTGAGTTCTTTTAATATTGCCGATACTAATTGTTTCGTTGGAAGTACTTGGAATTTTATTTCTAATAACAACAAAGGAAATATGAGTTTGACAAAGACAGATTGTCTTGCTTTCAGTTCGCCAATTGTTTGGAGTATTAACAAAGAAGGCGTTTTTGTGCTCAAAATTGTTGAAGCAGGAACAAAATCTAAAACAGTCACCCAAGGTTATTTATTGCGTGTTGCCAATCAAACCGAGACTTCATTTCAATTAATTGACAAAATTAATGTAGGTGGTCAAACAAAAGAAGTTACTTATCAATTCGAAAAAACAAACTAATTATAATTAAAAAAACATGAAAAAACTATCAATTTTAGGAATATGCAGTATGTTTCTTTTGGCAACTCTTTTTACAGGTTGTACCTCAGTAAAAAATGCAAATAACACTCAAAAAGGAGCGGGTATTGGTGCTGCCGCTGGAGCACTAATTGGAGGTATTATTGGAAATAACTCAAAAATTGGAACCGCAGGTGGCGCGCTTATTGGAGCTGCAGTTGGTGGAGGAACAGGAGCTTTGATTGGAAATAAAATGGACAAACAAGCCAGAGAAATAGATCAAGCATTACCCGGAACAGACGTGGAAAGAGTTGGTGAAGGTATTCGATTGGTTTTAAACGAAAATGCAGTTCGTTTTGCTACAGGTAAGGCTACTTTAACTTCAAATGCAAAAGCCAATTTAGACAAGTTGATTCCAGTATTTAAGGAATATGCTGATACTAATATTGAAATTTATGGTTATACCGACATTACTGGAAGCCCAGAATTCAATCTTACACTTTCTCAAAAA
>DAORUG010000169.1:0-6179 GCA_035433125.1 Flavobacterium sp. | reverse complement strand
AAAGACTTCAGTCCGACCAGACCTTGTAATCACCGACAGTCAGGCATTTGGATATGTTAATAAAATTATCCCAAAAGAAATTCCGTTGACCAGCTTTAGCATTGTTTATGCTCATATGCGAGGTCCGTTTGAAGAATATGTAATGGGAGCTCAAAAACTTTCGGAATTAGAAAATGGAGACAGAATTCTGATTTTGGAATCCTGTGTTCATCAGGTCAGTTGCGAAGATATCGGACGATATAAAATCCCGAATTGGATTAGAAAATTCAGCGGAAAAATATTGGAATTTGATGTTGCAGCAGGTCTTTCAGCAATTGAAACACCTATTACAGACTACCAATTGGTTGTCCAATGCGGTGGTTGTATGATTACCCGAAAACAATTGTTCAACAGACTAAAACCTGCTTTGGAATCCGGAATTCCTGTGACCAATTACGGAATTGCAATTGCATATATGAATGGAATTTTAGACCGAGTGGTGGAACCTTTTTTAGAAGAATATAGAAAATAGAGCAAAGAAAAAAGAACAAATAAAACAATATTTTGAATAGCTTTTCAAAAATAGTGAACCAAGATTCTTTTAACAAACAAGATCTCATCACGATGCTCAATGCTGACGAGGAAGACCAAATTATGTTGTTCAAAAAATCAAGAGAAGTCACTGATTCTCTCATTGGGAATAAGGTGCATTTGAGAGGTTTGATTGAGTATTCTAATGTTTGCATCAAAGATTGTTTGTACTGTGGCATCCGAAAATCGAATAAAAATGCTGAACGCTATACACTTTCAGATGAAGATGTTCTCCAATCTGCGATGTATGCATTGGAACATAATTATGGAAGTATCGCTATTCAAGCCGGGGAACGAACAGATAAACTTTTCATCTCAAAAATTACCCATTTGCTTAAAGAAATTAAAAAATTAAGCAATGGAAAAGTGGGAATTACACTCTCATTAGGCGAACAAACTTTAGACACTTATAAAGAATGGTTTAATGCAGGAGCGCATCGGTATTTGTTGCGAATTGAAACTTCAAATAGAGAATTATATTCTAAAATTCACCCCAATAATGACTTACACAATTTTGATAAACGGCTAGAAGCTTTGCAAAATATTCGAAAAGCAGGTTTTCAATTGGGAACTGGAGTTATGATTGGTTTACCGCATCAAACGATAGAAAATCTAGCCGATGATTTATTGTTTTTGAAAGCTTTGGATGTGGATATGGTGGGAATGGGACCTTATATTGAGCATTTTGAAACTCCATTAATTGAAGCGCAATATATATTAAAAAACCGTCAAGAACGCTTGGATTTAACTTTCAAAATGATTGCCAGTTTGCGAATTTTGATGAAAGACATCAATATCGTTGCCGCAACAGCTTTGCAGGCAATTGATAAAATGGGTCGTGAAAAAGCGATTCGATATGGAGCCAATATCCTGATGCCGAATATTACACCGGGTAATTTTAGAAATAATTACAAACTCTACCAAAACAAACCTTGTACCGATGAAAATGCTGAAGATTGCAACTCTTGTATTGACGCCAGAATGAGTATGATTGGAAGCCAAATTGGCTATAATGAATGGGGAGATTCAAGACATTTTACAAATTCAAAAGCTTAAAATATTAAATCTTTTTACAATGGAAACCATAAAATCAATAGCAGATTTGAAGAAAATTCGAACTTCAATTTTAGAAGAAAATCAGAAGAAAATTGTAGAAAACGGCAATAAAAAATTAGTCGAAATTAAAGTCGCCATGGCTACTTGCGGCATTGCTTCAGGGGCAAAAGCGGTGATGGATTTCTTTATTGAAGAATTACCCAAAAGAAATATTGTAGCCAATGTAAAACAAACCGGATGTATGGGATATTGCTACGCTGAACCTACTTTGGAAATCACCATTGAGGATGAGAAACCAGTGGTTTTTGGTTATGTAGATGTTAAAAAAGCGGATGAAATCATTGAAAAATTCATCAAAAAAGGGGAATTAGTCGACGGAATTATCCCCATAAATTATGAATTAGCCAATTAATCAAAAAGCATAATACAAACTCAAAATAATTTTAAAATGAGTAATAGGTACAGGAAAAATTTACTGGTATGTAATGGTAGTTCATGCCAGCAAGCTTCAAATTTTGATTTAGTAGCGTTTATCAATTTCAAATTAAAAGAATACAATCTTGAAAACGAAATTAAGGTCGTGCATTCGGTTTGCTCTAATAAATGTTCCATTGGCCCAAATATCATAGTGTATCCAGACAATGTCGAATATTCAAAAGTCACCCAATCGGATATTGACGACATCATTATTGAACATTTGCTGAATGATAGAATTGTAGAACGATTGGTTTTAGATAAAGAAAAAGGAAATGGTGTTGAACCCAAAAAACAATACCGAATCGCACTCCGCAATTGTGGTTTTATCGATCCCGAAGAAATCAAAGATTACATTGAAAAAGACGGATATAATGCTTTGGCAAAATGTCTAACGGAATATACTCCACAAGAAGTAACCCAAGAAATCATCAAAAGTGGACTCAGAGGTCGTGGTGGTGGTGGTTTTCCAACAGGTTTAAAATGGGATATTAGCAGTAAAAGTATCGCCGACCAAAAATATGTAGTTTGCAATGCCGATGAAGGTGACCCGGGAGCTTTTATGGATCGTTCCGTTCTCGAAGGTGACCCTCATTCTGTCCTTGAAGCGATGGCAATTTGCGGTTATTGCATTGGTGCCAACAAAGGAATTATTTATGTTAGAGCTGAATATCCATTGGCTATCAAAAGATTAAAAATAGCTTTAAACCAAGCTAGAGAATATGGATTATTGGGTAAAAATATCTTTGGAACTGATTTTGAATTTACTATAGAAATAAAATATGGAGCCGGAGCTTTTGTGTGTGGAGAAGAAACAGCACTCATCCATTCGATGGAAGGACTTCGTGGCGAACCTACTTTAAAACCACCCTTCCCGAGTGTTTCCGGCTATTTGAAGAAACCAACGAATGTCAATAATGTAGAAACTTTTGCCAATATTCCCGCCATTATCAACAAAGGAGCGTATTGGTTTGCCAGTATTGGAACCGAAAAATCCAAGGGAACAAAAGTCTTCGCTTTGGCAGGAAAAATCAATAATGTAGGTCTGATTGAAGTTCCAATGGGAATCACTTTGAGAGAAATTATTTATGATATTGGAGGCGGAATTGTTGATGGGAAAAAATTCAAAGCCGTGCAAACAGGAGGTCCATCTGGCGGATGTTTGACCGAAAAACATTTGGATTTACCTATTGATTTTGATTCACTTACCGCTGCTGGTTCTATGATGGGTTCTGGCGGAATGATTATCATGGACGAAGACGATTGTATGGTTTCTATGGCTCGTTTTTATTTGGAATTTATCGTTGAAGAATCCTGTGGAAAATGCGCTCCTTGCCGAATTGGGAATAAACGGTTGCACGAAATGCTTACCAAACTATGCGATGGCAAAGGAACGATGCAAGATTTAGATTTGCTTCGCAATTTAAGCGTCGTAGTAAAAGACACTTCTTTGTGCGGATTGGGGCAAACTTCACCCAATCCTATTCTTTCGACAATGACCAATTTCTATGACGAATATTACGCTCATGTGGCCGAACATCGCTGTCCGAGTGGACAATGTAAATCTTTTATGCGTTATTATATCAGCGAAGAAAACTGTATTGGCTGTCTGGTTTGCGCCAGAAAATGTCCTGCTGGAGCCATAACTGGAGAGAAAAAGAAAGTACATGTTATCAATCAGGAACTTTGTACCAAATGTGGAATCTGTATGGAAAAATGCAAATTTCACGCTGTTTACTTAAATTAATTCTATACCAAAAGCTTTATGGATACCATTAGCATAAAAATCGACAATAAGAATTTTCAGGTTGAAAAAGGAACCACGATATTGGATGCTGCCAAAAGTGTGGGGATTAATATTCCAACCTTGTGTTATATGCATTTACACGATTTAAACACCACTCACAATCCCACAGGTTGCCGAATTTGTGTCGTGGAAGTCGTAGGTCGCAAAAATTTAGTTCCTGCTTGTGCTACAGAATGCTTGCCCGGAATGGAAATAAAAAACCAAACCATCAGAGTATTGAACAGCCGAAAAACCATATTAGAACTTATCCTGAGCGATCATCCCACCGATTGTTTAATTTGTGCCAAAAATGGAGATTGCGACCTTCAAAGTATGGCACAGCAAATGGGCATTCGAGAAATTCATTACAAAGGAGAACAATCGCATTATATAAAAGATACCTCACCTGCCATCAAAAGAGATATGGACAAATGCATCGGCTGCCGAAGATGCTTGACGATGTGTAACGAAGTTCAGACGGTTGGAGCATTATCAGCCATTAACAGAGGATTTATGTCGGTTGTTGCTCCAGCATTTCAAATGAATTTAGAAGACAGCGTTTGTACGTATTGTGGGCAATGTGTGGCGGTTTGTCCAACGGCAGCTTTAACCGAAGTCGATCATACTAATTTAGTAATTAGAGCATTGGCAGACCCAACTAAAACCGTTGTTGTGCAAACCGCTCCGGCTGTCAGAGTAGCTCTAGGCGAAGAATTTGGTTTTGAACCCGGTACAATTGTAACTGGAAAAATGACGGCAGCTTTAAAAGATATGGGTTTCAATTATGTTTTCGATACTGATTTTGCTGCAGACCTAACCATTATGGAGGAAGCGACAGAACTTCTCGATAGATTGACAAGACACATCAATGGAGATACTACTGTAAAATTACCATTACTGACTTCTTGTTGTCCTGCTTGGGTCAATTTCTTTGAGCATCAGTTTCCTGATATGAAAGATATTCCATCCACGGCTCGTTCCCCTCAACAAATGTTTGGTGCTATTGCCAAAACTTATTTTGCCGATAAATTAGGCATCAAACGAGAAAATATGGTTGTGGTTTCTATCATGCCTTGCTTGGCAAAAAAATACGAATGCAGCAGAGAAGAATTTAAAACCAATGGCAATCCCGATGTTGATTACGTTTTATCAACCAGAGAATTAGCCCGATTAATCAAACAAGCCAGCATTGATTTTGATAGTTTATCGCCTGTAGAATTCGATCATCCAATGGGAGAATCTTCTGGTGCTGGAGTAATTTTTGGCACAACTGGTGGCGTAATTGAAGCTGCCGTAAGAACTGCTTATGAAACTTTCACAAAACAAAAATTGCACAAAGTCGATTTCAAACAATTGAGAGGAATGGATTGGATTAGAGAATCAACTATCGATTTTAACGGAACTCCTATCAAGATTGGGATTGCTCACGGATTGGGAAATGCTCGCAAATTGTTACAGGAAATCAGAGAAGGAAAGTCACAATATCATGCCATTGAAATTATGGCTTGTCCCGGCGGATGTATTGGTGGCGGAGGTCAGCCTTTGCACCACGGAGATTCCAATATTTTATTGGCAAGACAAAAAGCAATATATGCTGAGGATAAAATGAAAGTGATTCGGAAATCACATGAAAACCCATCCATTCAAAAGTTGTATGCAGAGTTTTTAGAAAAACCAATGAGTGAAAAAGCTCATCATTTGCTGCACACTCATTATTTTGACAGAAGTAGCCATGTGGAAATTACCAAAGATTAATTTTAGTATTCGATAATTAAAATAGTATCGCCATGATGACAATCTGCGAAAGTAATGTCGCCAAAATAGAAGCAATTTGCAAAGAATATAATTACGATAAAGGGGAATTAATCAATGTGTTGCACCAAACGCAAAACACATTTGGCTATTTACCAGAGGATGTTCAAGAAATTATTGCCGAAAACCTGCACACTTCACTGGCTCAGGTTTATGGGGTGGTTTCTTTTTACTCCTTTTTTACAATGACTCCGAAGGGAAAACACCCCATAAATATATGCAAAGGAACCGCCTGTTATGTAAGAGGTGCCGAAAATATTATTAATGAATTTAAAAACTTATTGGATATTAATATTGGGGAAACCACCAAAGACGAAAAGTTTTCTTTGAGCAGTCTCAGATGTATTGGAGCCTGCGGATTAGCTCCAGTGGTTTTAATTGGCGATAAAGTGTATGGACGCGTTACACTCGATAGTGTGAAAGATATTCTGGATAAGTACGAATAAGTTTCGGGAATTTGATTTTAAATAGCAGCAATACG
>DAORUG010000168.1:0-6207 GCA_035433125.1 Flavobacterium sp. | reverse complement strand
AGCAATCTTTAATACCCTCAAAATTGCTCGATATTTTATGCTTTTTTGAACTTTATTTGAATGAAATTAATGGAAAAGATTTTTGGAAGAAATGCGAATCGGAATTTCCTTACGGAAAATAATTTAAAGTAACCCAGCTCTTCAAAACCTTGCAGGATTAAACAAAATAAAAAAATGGCACACAATAAAGACAGAAGGAACCTAGTTTTATCGGGATTAGAACCCTTAATCCCCCCCAGCTAGCGCGAGCGTCCTGCTCGTGCCCACAAACAAAGGCAGGGAAAAATTTTTTAAAAAAAATAAAATACGCTCGAGCTTGACGCTCGCGCTAGCAACATACGAGTTCCATCGGAACGACAAATTTTGTAGCAACGGATTTTAATCCGTTGTAAACAAGAAAAAAAGTTAACCCTCCAAGATTTTCAAAACCTTGCAGGAAATAATTAATAAAATACATGAAAAAAATTTTTAGATTACTGTTTTTGTTAATCAGTTTTGTTTTCGTTTTTGGATGCTCTTCTGATAAAGACTGTACAAAAACAATTACAACTGAAAGCCAATCTTATTGGACTCCAACCGGAATGGTTTATATTCCTGGATCAGCATTGGTAGTTTCTTGTGATTACGTAATTACTCCAGTTGAAGAGCAAAAACCAATTGATAATTTTTCTTATGAAGTTTTGAATTTTAAATTTACACCAGATACAGGTAAAAATACTTCTAGATTACAATTTGAAATTAAACTGAACAATTTAAATAATTTTGCGATAAAAGGATTTCCGGTTTTTACTGTTAATGCTGATGGGTTAGAATCATCTGGGCCTTATTTAAAAGGTGCAATTTCTACTTGCAATCAAATAGAGGCTAAATCAAGTTGTGTTTTTACTTTTGATACGGAATCTTCTTTGGAGTTGGGTAAGATTAATTCTTTAAAGTTAGTCACAGTGAAATATTATTTATTGAATTAAAAGATTATTTGTAATTAGATTAGTTCCGTAGGAACGACCCATTTTATAGCAACGGAATTTATTCCGTTGTTGTAAATAAAAAAAATAAAAAAATGGCAGAAGCAGAAAAAAGAAGAAACCTAGTATTATCGGGATTAGAGCCCTTAATCATTACGCCTGAAAGTGTATTTGTAAACATTGGGGAACGTACGAATGTTACAGGTTCTAGAAAATTTCTTCGATTAATCAAGGAAGAAAAATACGACGAAGCATTGAGCATTGCCAAAGAGCAAGTAGAAGGTGGCGCACAAATCATCGATATTAATATGGATGAAGGAATGCTTGATGGCGAATATGCAATGACCAAATTCCTGAATTTAATCGCTGCCGAACCTGATATTGCCCGTGTGCCCATTATGATTGACAGCTCGAAATGGGATATTATCGAAGCCGGTTTGAAAGTTGTGCAAGGAAAATGTGTGGTAAACTCGATTTCATTGAAAGAAGGAGAAGAAGCTTTTATTTATCACGCCAAATTGATTAAACGCTACGGAGCCGCTGTAATTGTAATGGCTTTTGATGAAGTAGGTCAAGCCGATAATTACGAAAGACGTGTTGAAATTTGTCAACGTTCGTATGATATTTTGGTCAATAAAGTGGGTTTTCCTCCACAGGATATTATTTTCGATTTGAATATATTTCCAGTAGCAACAGGAATGGAAGAACACCGCCTGAATGCTTTGGATTTCTTCAGGGGAACCAAATGGGTTCGGGAAAATTTACCACATGCACACATTAGCGGAGGTGTGAGTAACGTTTCGTTTTCGTTTAGAGGAAATGATACAGTCCGGGAAGCAATGCACTCGGTTTTCTTGTACCACGCCATCAAAAACGGAATGACGATGGGAATCGTAAATCCGGAAATGTTGTCTATTTATGACGAAATTCCAAAAGATTTATTAGAACACGTAGAAGATGTAATCTTGGACAGACGTGACGATGCTACGGAACGTTTGTTGGATTTTGCAGAGAATGTAAAAGGTTCCGACTCCCCTCTCCTTCGGAGAGGGGCTGGGGGTGAGGCTGAATGGCGTTCGGGAACAGTTCAGGAAAGAATTACGCATTCACTTGTAAAAGGAGTAGATGCTTTTATAGAACTAGATGTCGAAGAAGCCCGATTGGCCGCCACAAAACCGATTGAGGTAATCGAAATCAACTTGATGACAGGAATGAATGTCGTTGGAGATTTGTTTGGTTCGGGGAAAATGTTTTTGCCGCAAGTGGTAAAATCGGCTCGTGTAATGAAAAAAGCCGTGGCGTATTTATTGCCATTTATCGAAGCAGCAAAACAGGTTGGAGACAAAGAAGGAAACGGAAAAATATTGATGGCAACCGTAAAAGGAGATGTTCACGATATTGGTAAAAACATAGTAAGTGTTGTGTTGGCTTGTAACAATTACGAAATCATTGACCTAGGTGTAATGGTTCCTCCAGAAAAAATTATTGCTGCCGCTATTGAACACAAAGTAGATGTGATTGGTTTGAGCGGATTAATTACGCCTTCGCTTGACGAAATGGTGTATCTCGCCAAAGAATTAGACAAAAGAGGAATGAAAATTCCCGTGATGATTGGCGGAGCAACGACTTCTCGTGCTCATACTGCCGTGAAAATTGCACCACAATATAAAGGAACCGTGATTCACGTCAACGATGCGTCGAGAGCCGTTACGGTAGCTGGAAATTTATTAGACCATAATAAAGAACAATATACTTCCGACATCCGAACCGATTATGATGCGTTTAGAGAATCGTTCTTGAATCGTTCGAGAGATAAAAATTTCTTGAGTATCGAAGATGCACGTAAAAATAAATTGCCATTGGATTGGGATAATTTCACTCCAGTAAAACCAAATATAATTGGCGAACAAGTAATCGAAGTAGATTTGGATGTTTTGGTTCCGTATATCGACTGGACGCCTTTTTTCAGAACTTGGGAATTGTTCGGAAAATATCCTGCGATTCTGACGGATGAGGTTGTGGGCGAACAAGCGACTTCAGTTTTTGCCGATGCACAGGAAATGTTACAAGTAATTTTGAAAGAAAAGAAATTACAAGCCAAAGGTATTTACGGAATTTTCCCTGCGAATCAAGTCAACGATGATGACATTCAATTGTATGACGAAAAAGGAAATGAATTAGAGAAATTCTTGACTTTACGTCAACAAGCACAAAAAACAAAGGGTGCCCCAAATATTGCTTTGGCAGATTTTATTGCACCAAAAGATAATGGAGTAACGGATTATATGGGAGCTTTTTGTGTAACAACCGGTTTTGGCGTTGACGAATGGGCAGCTGAATTCGAAAAGGATTTAGACGATTATAATTCGATTATGGTTAAGGCATTGGCAGACCGTTTTGCAGAAGCTTTCGCCGAATATTTACACGAAAAAGTACGTAAAGAAGTTTGGGGTTATTCGAAAGACGAAACCTTGAGTGCCGAAGCAATGATTGCGGAAGAGTACAAAGGAATTCGTCCAGCACCAGGTTATCCGGCTTGTCCAGACCATTTAGAAAAACCAACAATTTGGAAATTACTGAATGTAGAAAATAAAATTGGAGTAACTTTGACCGAAAGTATGGCAATGTGGCCGGCTTCATCGGTTTCGGGTTATTACTTTGGAAATCCAGAAAGTAAATATTTTGGACTCGGAAAAATAAAAGAAGATCAAGTCATTGATTACGCCAAACGTAGAAGTATTTCAACCGATAAAGCAACGAAATGGTTGAGCCCAAATATAGCAGATTAAAAATTTTGTTTCAGGTTTAAAGTTTCAAGTTGCTCGAGAGAACTTGAAACCTGAAACCTGAAACTTGAAACCAATAAGATGAAAGTAACACAACATATAGAAAACGCAAAAGGAAAACCATTATTCTCTTTTGAAATAGTTCCACCACAAAAAGGAAGTAATATCAAAGATTTATACACTAATATAGATCCGTTGATGGAATTTAAACCGCCTTTTATTGATGTTACGACATCAAGAGAAGAATACGTTTATATCGAGAAAGATGGACTTTTTGACCGTCGAATTACCCGTATGCGTCCCGGAACCGTTGGAATTTGTGCTTCCATCCAACACAAATATGGTGTAGATGCCATTCCTCACGTTTTGTGTGGCGGTTTTACCAAAGAAGAAACCGAGTATTTATTGGTCGATTGCCACTATTTAGGAATCGATAATTTGATGGCACTTCGCGGCGATCCTATGAAAGGTGAAAAATATTTTGAGCCTACCAAAGGCGGAAATAATTATGCAATAGATTTAGTAAAACAAATCAAGGCGATGAATTCAGGACAGTTTTTGCACGACACTTTGCCAACCGAAAATGCTCCTAATTTTTGTATAGGAGTTTCTGGTTATCCCGAAAAACATATCGAAGCCCCAAGTTTAGAAGCCGATTTGAAAAGACTGAAAGAAAAAGTAGAGGCTGGTGCAGACTATGTTGTGACCCAAATGTTTTTTGACAACCAAAAGTATTTCAAGTTTGTCGAAGCGGCTCGTGCCATAGGAATTACAGTGCCAATTATCCCAGGAATTAAACCAGTAGCGGTGAAACGTCATTTGCAAATGTTGCCACAAGTTTTTTGGTTGGATATGCCACAGGATTTGATTCATTCTATCGAACAGGCCAAAGACAATGCGGCAGTTCGTCAAATAGGAGTTGAATTTGCAGTGCAACAATCCAAAGAATTAATCGAATTTGGTGTGCCTTTCGTGCATTATTATTCAATGGGAAAATCCGATAATATTCATCAAATAGCAAGTCAGGTTTTTTAGGAGCTGTTTCCTGCTATCCGTTACAATCTTTTGTGCCGAACACCGGCACAAAAGGATTTCCACTGCTATCAGGGCTAGGCCATTTAGGATTTAAAGCGAATTCATTGACATAAAAAAGCATCGTTTAAAATATAAACGATGCTTTTTTAATTTAACAGATTACCACTAAAACTAAATACTGCCAACTTTTATTTAGTCATTTCCCTAAAAACCGCTTCCAGATTTTTATTTTTTTGATTCAATTGTAATGTTTTCAAACCATTAGCATTCGCAAAATCAAAAACAGCCGGACGCATGTCTTTGTCCGCGTTGAACGTCAATTCCCAAATCATATCGTGCGTATTTTTATAAGAAGTCAAATTCTCGATTTTGGCAATCAATTGTTCTTCGACTTTATAGTCAAATTCCACTTCGATAACTTGTTCCTTGTCTGCCGAAATTAAAGTATCTAATTTTTTGTCGGCTACAATTTTTCCTTTATCAATAATAATTACTCGGTCGCAAATCGCTTCCACTTCCTGCATAATGTGTGTCGAAAGAAAAACAGTTTTGTCTTTGCCCACATTTTTAATAACATTTCTAATTTCGACCAATTGGTTGGGATCCAAACCTGTTGTTGGTTCGTCGAGAATCAAAACATCGGGATTGTGTAATAAAGCGTTTGCCAATCCCACACGTTGGCGATAACCTTTTGATAATTGGCTTATTTTCTTATGACTTTCATTGGATAAACCCGTCAATTGAATCACTTCTTCTATTCGAGATTTAGCCACTTTATATACATCGGCATTGAATGCCAAATATTCTCTCACATACAAATCCAAATACAATGGATTGTGCTCTGGTAAATAGCCAATAGACTGTTGCACTTCTTTAGTTTGCAAATTCACATCAAATCCATTTACGGCAGCCGAACCTTCATCGGCAGCAATATATGTGGTCAATATTTTCATCAAAGTTGATTTTCCGGCGCCATTTGGCCCCAGGAAACCAACGATTTCTCCTTTTTTGACAGCAAACGAAATGTTGTCCAATGCTTTTTGAACACCGTAACTTTTCGAGATATTATTTACTTCTATTGACATTGTTTTTTATTTGTAGCAAAAGTAAACAGAAAAAATAGAATTCATCACTTCCCTTTTTTTAACTTGAAAAATTATATTTTTTTTAACGCATAAACAAATGTTAAAGTCACTTAAATTTCTAATTGTAAAGTTTCTCTTTGTCAGATAAATTTTAAATAAATTAAAAATGAAAAAATCATTACTCATTCTTGCACTAGCTGTATTTAGCTTTGCAAATGCTCAAAAAGGCGCCGTTTTAGTTTTAGGAAATGTGGGATATTCTTCCCAAAAATCAGATGTTTCGATGGGAATTTCACCAACACAAAAGAGTTTTAATTTCTCTCCAAAAGTGGGTTA
>DAORUG010000167.1:0-6262 GCA_035433125.1 Flavobacterium sp. | reverse complement strand
AGTTGTTTGATTTTGACCGCCACTAATTTGGCAGCACAAACACTTTCCTTGGATACTGTCTTGAGCACCATCAAGACCAACAATCCACAACTAAAAATGTACGATGCCGACATTCAAAGTATGGATGCAGCGGCAAAAGGTGCCAGAAGTTGGATGCCACCACAAGTGGAAACGGGTTTCTTTATGACTCCTTACAATTCCAATCTTTGGAAAGCAAGCGAAATGGGACAAGGAATGGGAAATTATATGTTAGGTGTTACCCAAATGATTCCGAATGCTTCAAAGCTAAATGCAAATGAAAATTTGATGAAAGCAATGTCATCAGTCGAGAATGAAAATAAAAATTATACACTGAACCAATTAAACGCCTTGGCCAAAACCTATTATTACGAATGGATTACCATTAAGAAAAAAATAAAAATCGCCCAAGACAATATTCAGCTTCTAGAGTATATGATTAAGAGTATGGAAATACGCTATCAGTATAATATGGATAAATTACCGTCCTATTACAAAGCGAAATCCCAATTGGCTACTTTGCAAAGTATGATTGTTATGTTAGAAAATGATGTGTCACAGCGAAAATATATGCTCAATACCTTGATGGCTCGTAATAAAAATGAGGATTTAGAAATTGATTCAAATTACGAGATTAAAGATTTTAATCTCTTCGAAACCGATTTGTCTTCCTACATCAACAACCGTAGTGACATCAAAGCCATTGATAAAACCAAGGATATCAATAAATTAAAAACTGAAGTGGAAAGAGTGGCAACCAGACCTGAATTTGGTGTGAAATATGACCATATGTTTGCTTTCGGGAATCAGCCACAACAATTTTCATTAATGGGAATGATTACCATTCCGATGCCTTATTCAACCAAAATGAACAAAGCCAATATGGAAAGTTATCGCATTAAAAACGAAAGTTTGGATTGGCAAAAGCAAATGATTGCCAATGAAGCAAGCGGAATGATAAAAGGGATGAATGCTGAGTTTTTGAACCTGAAAAAACAATACCAAATCACCCAAGACAACATTATTCCTGCATTGAAACGAAACTACGATACGGCTATTTTAGCTTGGCAAAACAATACTGGAGATTTATTCATAGCGTTAGAAGCTTGGGAAGCAATGAATATGACTCAAATCGATGCTTTAGACAAATTGAAAAGTATTTTGGTAGCGCAAGTAGAAATCGAAAAACAATTAGAAACCAAATAATTATGAACAAGTATATAAAGTATGGTTTAGCCCTTGTTGTAATTTCCATTATCGGAATTGCAATCTATTTCTTTGCCAAAAAATCAGATAATCATTCAGAAATGGAGCATCAAAACGAGGTTTACACTTGTTCGATGCACCCAGAAATCATTAGAGATAAACCTGGTAATTGTCCTATTTGTGGAATGACTTTGGTAAAAAAAGTAACAGAGAATAATTCAGTTGACGACAATTCAATCGACAATCTTATAAAGCCTACCGACAATTTTATAGTAGGTAATTATCAAACGACAACGGCAATAGACACCACCATAAGCAGTGAAATAAATCTACCGGGAATTGTGGAATATGATCCCAATTCATCGGTAAATATTGCAGCTCGAATGAGCGGTCGAATCGAAAAAATGTATGTCAATTATAAATATCAAAAAGTAAATAAAGGACAAAAACTATTTGATTTGTACAGCCCTGAATTACTGACAGAGCAACAAAACTTCATTTATATGGTCATTAATGATGTTGAAAATCCTTCGATTATTAATGCATCAAGACAAAAATTAATGCTTTATGGAATGACTCAAAGTCAAATAAATGTGCTGTCTAATTCTAAAAAAGTTAACCCGATAATAACCATTTATAGTCCCGCTTCAGGAATTATTGACGGAACAGGAACGATGGATAATACAACAAATCCTGCGATGCAAAATGCAAGTAACAGCACTGCAACATTGGATGTTAAAGAAGGTAGTTACATTAAAAAGGGCGAAGTCATTTTTAAATTATTAAATACTGATAAAGTTTGGGGTATATTCAATGTTATCCAAGGCTATAATAGTATCATTAAATCCAATCAATCCATCAGAATTACTACCGAACTAGACAAAGATGAATTCATAGATGCAAAAATAAATTTTGTCGAAACCCAACTTAATACAGCTGATAAAACCAATAGAATTCGAGTTTATTTAAATAATAATAAATTCAAATTACCAATTGGGTTAAGATTGCAAGGAGTTGTGAAAACAAATTCAGTAAATGGGATTTGGATTCAAAAACAGTCAATGGTAAGCATTGGAAACAAGAAAATAGTTTTCTTAAAAATGGACAATGGCTTTAAGGCATCCACTATAAAGACAGGAATTGAAATAGATGATTTTATCCAAATTATTGAGGGTATTTCAGTAAAAGACACCATTGCCAAAAACGCACAATATTTAATTGACAGCGAAAGCTTTATTAAAACCGAATAATGATGAAGACAATAAAAAAAATAAG
The DNA here is from genome assembly GCA_035433125.1 of Flavobacterium sp. Lineage (GTDB taxonomy): Bacteria > Bacteroidota > Bacteroidia > Flavobacteriales > Flavobacteriaceae > Flavobacterium. The sequence goes on along the minus strand of DAORUG010000167.1, from coordinate 3,763 downwards.
TGTACTATCAATACTATTTATGGTAATGGTGGCTTGTAATACTAAAGAAAAAGAAGACCATAGCAAACACAATAAGAGTAAAGAAACAACATTTTACACTTGCTCTATGGATCCTCAAGTTAAGGAAGACAAACCCGGAAAATGCCCCATTTGCCATATGGAGTTAACACCAATAAAACAAGATGATACAGAGGCAAACGAAATAAGTTTGAGTAAACAGCAAATACAACTGGGAAATATCACTACACAAACTATTTCAGAAACTCAAAGCAGTTTAGAGCAAAATTACACGGGAGTCTTGGCCATTAATCAAGAAAAAATAAAAACCATTTCTGCAAGAGCAATGGGACGAATTGAAAAGTTATATTTCAAAACCGTTGGCGATTATGTGGCTAAAAACCAAGCCGTATATCAATTGTATAGCGAAGATATTGCCATTGCCAAACAGGATTATTTTACGGCATACAAACAACTGGCAATGCCCGGGGATTTTGGGAAAAATGCCCGAAATATGCTCAATGCAGCAAAACAAAAACTGTTGTTCTTTGGTTTAACCAATGCCCAGATTGAAAGTATAAAAACCAGTAAGGAAGTTTCTCCTTATACCATTTTTTATAGCACTGCCAGTGGAACAATATCGGAAATAAGTACCACAGAAGGCAGTTATGCAATGGAAGGTTCCCCCATCATTAAATTGGCGGATTTAAACAGTCTTTGGTTAGAAACACAGGTAAACGTAAACTATGCCAAGAATCTAAAAATAGGACAAAAAGCCCAAATTACATTTTCCGATTTTCCTGATAAAACCATAAATGCGCAAGTTTCTTTTATCAATCCTGAAATAAATCCCGATACTCGTCTGCTTTTAATTCGATTGGAAATATCAAATCCAAATTTGCAACTAAAACCCGGGATGCAGGCTATGGCAAAATTAACACAATCCAATTTAAAAGGATTGTATATTCCTGTTGATGCAGTTATCAGGGAGGAAAACGCTTCCTATATTTGGGTTGAAAAAAGACCGGGAGTATTTGAAAACGTAATGGTAGAAACTGGAATAGAAACCAATGGAATGATAGAAATCAAATCTGAAATAGATCCTGCCAAAAAAGTCGTTATTACAGGGGCTTATGCCATAAACAGCGAATATAAATTCCGAAAAGGCAGTGACCCGATGGAGGGAATGAAAATGTGATATTTGTAAAGAATAAACGACGAAAATATCGTAAATTTAATATAGAATTCTGATCTGGTTTCTGTGATTATAAATGCTTTAAAATTTAGAAAATAAAAATCGAGCAACAGCGAAACTGAAGACCGAGCAACAGCGGAACTGAAGAATAATTAAATACAATTTATTATGAAAATTCAAAGATTAATTTCGACAAAAACAGTTTCATTACTAACAATGTTTTTAATGATTATCTCGTTAAGTGCCAATGCACAAACTAAATCGGACTCCAACCCTACTGAAAAAATTTACATCAATAAAAAGGGTGAAATTCACGATCACGGTTGGAACAAATTAGGATTTATTACCAAAGACAATATCGTAAAAGACAACCAAGGCAAGACCATCTATTTTATTGATGCAAACGGTAATGTTATTGATTCTAATGGAAAAAAGATGGGTATGGCTAAAAAGAATGGTTCGTACTACAACATAAAAGGTGAAAACGTGGTTAATATTGGAAAAACACAAGAAGAAAAATGCGAAATACTGGATGCAAAAGGTCATAATGTAGGTAGCGTACATAAAAATTACAAACTCCACGCCTGTGCCGCCCATTGCTTATTGTTGGAGAAAAAAATGAATGATGAAAAATAAAAAAATAATTTTTAATAAATGGTTCGTACTAAAACGAACCATTTATTTTATACTATAAAATGACTTTCAGTTAATTGCAAAAACGAATAAGTAATAAGATATAGCTGTATTAAAAATGAACAACCTTACTCAAATAATCCAACAATACAAAACCGACACCGAAAGTGTTTATACTACTTGGTTTGTAGATAATGACCAACGATTAAAAGCATTTCGGACTATTCGTCGTGGAGTTTTACAAGTGATACACGACATCAAAAACAAAACTTTCCCAAACGATTTTAAAGACAGTAGTTTAGAATTTGTATTGAGTTGTATAGCAGAACAAAAACAAATATTTGTAGGTGTGGCACATCCTTTTTATTGGAAACCAAAATTAAGAATTCCAGATATTTACGAAAACCAAAGCAATAAAATTGCTTTTGGTCAATTTCTCGAAAACTGCATTAATGCAAAAACAGAAGAACAAATAGTAAAAGAAATTGTAAAACTAGACGAACTCAAAATAAAAGGTCTTGGTCCAGCCGTGGCCAGTATTTTATATTTCTTGCACCCAACTTGGTTTCCACCATTCAATACAGCAATTCTTAATGGATTCAATTTTCTATTCAAAGACAAGAAGAAGTTGGGCAGTTGGACAGAATATTTAAAAATTAGGGAAACCTTAATAGAAACTAACAGTAAACATAAGTCGGTATTATCAAATGATTTAGGAGCGATTGCAGGATTATGTTTTGAAATTGGGACACAAAAAATGATTATTGGTAACGATGAATATTTAAGCGAAGAAGAACGCAATAAATTTGAAAAAAACATCTTAAAACGCCAAAAAGAAATCCAGGAAGAAAAATTAGCAGAAAACCTTCATAACGAAATGCAATACCATTTATTAAAAATTGGGATTTCATTAGGCTTTGATGTAACACCAGCGAGTAACGACAAAAGCAAATCGTTTGACGGACAAAGTTTTTCATTTATTTCGCTTAATAAGTTCCCAGAATTACCAACAGACAAAGACACTCAAAATACAATCAAATTAATTGATGTATTATGGTTTCAAAAAGGGACAAACAAAATTATTGGAGCATTTGAAGTCGAAAAAAGTACCAGTATCTATTCGGGAATATTACGATTATCTGATTTGTATTTTAGTATCTCTAATGGCGAAGAAGTCTTTTATATCATTATTCCGGACAGTCGGGAAAAAGATGTCATTCAACAACTCAACCGACCAGTAATAAAAAACTCAAAAATGAATATCAAATACATTCTCTTTTCAGAATTAAGAACCAATTGCGATGCCATTTGCAAATTTGGAACAGACCATTTTATTATGGAAAAAATCGCAAAATCAATTTAAAAACGTTAATAAAATTAACCATTTAGTAAAGCCTCCTCTCTATCCAATTAATTTAAATCCAAAAATTGAACTCAAAAATAAACCAGCTACTTTTAGACCTAAACGAACAACTCAACTTCATAGATTTAGAAATTGATGACACAATCAAACGATGCGTGGTAAAAATTTAGAAACACAAAAAGATGAAGAATTATTAGAACGTTACGACACAAAAGGAGGGCTTTGGTTTTTACAATATATTTATCCAAAACTAAGTGAATAAATCATCCTAAAGCCATTATCTCATTCATCTGCACAAAAACCTCTTTTAGTCCAAGTATTCCTAAACTCATTGTCATCCTGAGCGCAGACGAAGGGTTTGTTTGCTTCATAGCCTGTCCTGAGCGCAGTCGAAGGGCTAATTTCATTTCCATTAGCGAGAATATCTTTTTTCGTTCAGTGGTAAAAAGGACGTTCTACATTCCTATTGCCACTCCTTTGCCAACGCTCCAAAAAAAATTACTGTCACAGTTTTTGGAACAAAAACACGTACGCTTCGCAACTTGCGCCAGTAATTTTTTTCCCCAAGCTGTGTT
>DAORUG010000166.1:0-6314 GCA_035433125.1 Flavobacterium sp. | reverse complement strand
TGGCGAAATTAACCCATTTAAAAACTGGGAAATATCTAATCCAACAAAATCTTTAGAATGGTATGATGCATATAATAAAATTAAGCATGATAGGAAAAATAATCTGAATTATGCAACTTTAGATAATTGCATATCTTCTGTATGTGCCGTTATTAACTTAATGGTTATTCGATGGGGCGGTAATCTAGTAAATAATTATATTGATTCTAATTATTTTTCTTTTAGTGAAGAAAAATATTCCAAATTTGGTTTTGATTCCGGCTCCGAAAAGAAATTATATCCTTATTTCTCATCTAAATAACCCCAGCTAGCGAAAGCGCCTAGTTCTTGAATAGACATGTTTGTGGTCACGAGCGAGACGCTCGCGCTAGCAATAGCATAACAAAACCAATTACTTATGTTTTTGGTTTCCAACACAATACTTCTTTTTTTAATCCCCCACTGGTGCTCGATTGCATCGAGTACCTACTTAAATTAAAAGGAAAATCGTAGCGTTTGCAACGCGGTTTATCAATTAACAGCCTATCAGAACGTTAATAAGTTAGCGTTCATTGTAAATTAATAATATAACTCATCAAATTATGACAGAATCAAAAGACAAAAAATCAGGAAGTGGAAATGGTATCGGAGTTGGAGCTGCATTTGGTGTCGTTTTCGGAGCAGCCTATGGAATTTCTTCTGGAAACATTGCTATTGATGCTGGATTTGGATTAGCTATTGGCGTTGTTATTGGTGCAATTTACGATTTTACAAAAAGAGATAAAACAACAAAACGCTAACAGCGGTTTCAAGGCTAGTGGGAGCGTCCCGCTCGTGAACACTAACAAAAGCTAAATGGGCACGAGCGAGACGCTCGCGCTAGCAATAGTATAACGAAACCAATTACTTATGTTTTTGGTTTCCAACACAATACCTCTTTTTTAAATCCTTTAAAATCCGTAACTTAGTACATCGCTAAACTTTACGATGATGAAAATTTTATTATTTTTTATCCTGCTCTTTACTTTACAATCGTGTACCACAAAAAAGTACACCAAGATGCGATTGTTGCCGGAAGGAATAAAATCGGCAACGGAAGAAATCTATCTGGTAGAAAATAATCAGAAAAAACTTTTGCAAAAAAAAGAAATGGTTTTTACTAAAAATGGCCGCATCAAATACTCCAAAACTGTTGATTCGTTGGGCAATATATTGCAAGAAACCGAAAAGAAATTATGGTTTGTGGTAGAAAAGTATCCAAATAAGGAACCGTATTACTGCAAAACTCGGTGGAAACCCAACCAACGCGAACGCATCAGCTGCTATACTCAAAAACAATACAAAAAAAACGAAGCCATTTATCATTATAACTCGGACGAAACTATTGATAAAATAGTGGACAATTTCACCACTTTCTACACACAGTATTATTTTTACACGAACAAAGCTCTTTCTAAAATTGTCATCAAGGACAAAAATGATATCCTTGTTGATGAAGTTTTAATATCCTGTGAAACCAAAGATGAAAAAGGAACTTGTTCAAAAGAGATTAGAATTTCGACTAAAACAAACCATAAAGAAGAGATACTTTTTTCTCCGATTTATGAATAATTTATAGTGTTTTTAGTAAAGGAATGAAGCAATACATTTTGCTCTCGCTATGTGATTGCTTCGTTCCTCGCAATGACAAATTGGTAAAAAATCAATAACTTTCCGCCACAACTTCAGCATCAAATTCCATTGTGTCTTCTATTTCCGCTACAGTATTTTCCGGTTTCGAAGCTTTGAGCGCATTGAACTTTTGCATTTGTTCCAATTCATCTTCATCTCCAGAGAAATAAGGAAAAACATCCATAATCGGGGATTCTGAAATGGCTGGAATGGTGTAATCGCCCATTGTTCCTTTCATCACTTCAATAGTGTTGTCGTAAGCTTCTTTAACGTCGTTGGCTTGGACTAATAAATACATATTCGTCTTGCGTTCTTTGCCGCTTTCTTCGTCATAAGCCATCAAAGAAACTTTGGATTTAAACCAACGATCGGCATTTTCGAAAGGGTGGATTTCAGCATAATTCGCCACTTTTATATTCGTGATTTTAAATTCTTCACTAACATAAGCCTTCATTTCTTCGTTGATTCTGGATTCGGCTTCCGTATAAGATAGTGCATCTACCAAATACGGTTCGGTTGTCACTTTTTGTGCTCCAATATCATCTGTTTTTCTGTATTTTACTTTGCATTCGTACCACATTCCGCTCATAATTATTTTTTTTTAAGGATGCCAAAGATAGATTTTAGAGAAGAAAAATAGCATCATTATTAAAATAGATATTCACAATTTTAGAAGAAATTTGACATTCATTTAATCCTCAAAATGTTGCGAAGAGACAAACTTGTATTTTTTTGTATTCTCGTCAGGAATGGATTCCAAAACCAAAATACCATAAAGTTGAATTAACAACAACAATAAAAATCAATCATAAATAATTAACCTTTTAAATAATTAACTTACATTATTTTCTTACTTTTACGATAAATAAATTAAAATGAAGAAAATTATTTTTTTAATAATAACTATTTGCTTCTTTTCGTGTAGTTCTGATTCTAACGAATCTAAAATCTTGAATGATTTCAAAGGCAACTATCAAGTGACCGACATCGAAACAGACATTGAATTTGACTTAAATAATGATGGTATTACCTCAAAAAATATGCTTCTGGAAATCACGAGTCCGCATACAACTCCAAACGGTATTATTCCAGATTTTCATTTCAAACCTGAAAACTCTTGGAATTTAGTTGAGGCAAGCCCCTACATTGACTCCCAAAATCAGGCGCAATTAGTTAGTTTTAATTTCCCTGAGCAAGATTTAGCTTTTCTAAATGAAGATCCAAATAAACCTGTTTTGCTATTCTCTGGATATTCAGGAAAATTCAATACTTATGGATATGCATTTGCATCCCAAAATGAGATAAATCTAATTGATTACAATTCAGAATATACAGCACAATTTGGAAAAATTGATAAATTGGTTCGCATAGACAAAATGAGTTTTAAACTATATCTAACAAAAAAAATATACGACTTTAAGGCTAAGCAATGGAAGAATGCAAATGTCATTGCCACTTATAAAAAAATTCAAAATCTTTAAATAATTTTCTAAAGATTATGATTGGGCATTTAACACCAAATTTTTTGCAGAGTTTACAATCAAAGACAAGAAAAACTTTAATAATACTTTCTATTTTAAAATCAAATTCCCAATACAGAAATTCGAATTCCTAAAATCACTTTGCTTATCTTTGCGCTTTCAAAAAATACTTTATGGAAACTGTTTTAGAGAATGCATTGCCTGTTGGAAAGCCAAAATGGTTGCGAGTAAAACTCCCAATTGGTCAAAAATATACAGAACTTCGTGGTTTAGTCGATAAATATAGTCTGAACACCATTTGCACTTCGGGAAGTTGTCCGAATATGGGCGAATGCTGGGGCGAAGGAACGGCAACGTTTATGATTTTGGGAAATATTTGCACACGTTCTTGTGGATTTTGTGGCGTAAAAACCGGAAGACCCGAAACCGTGGATTGGGATGAACCGGAGAAAGTAGCGCGTTCTATCAAAATTATGAATATCAAACACGCCGTAATTACCAGCGTGGACAGAGATGATTTGAAAGATGGCGGTTCGATTATTTGGATTGAAACTGTAAAAGCCATTCGCAGAATGAATCCTAATACAACTTTGGAAACTTTAATACCAGATTTTCAAGGAATCGAAAGAAACATTGATAGAATCGTGGAAGCCAATCCCGAAGTGGTTTCACACAACGTGGAAACCGTTCGAAGATTAACTCGTGAAGTTAGAATTCAAGCTAAATACGACCGAAGCCTGGAAGTGTTGAAATATTTGAAAGAGCAAGGAATCAACAGAACCAAATCCGGAATTATGTTGGGTCTTGGCGAATTGGAAGAAGAAGTTTTCCAAACCATGCAAGATTTATACGATGCCAAAGTGGATATTGTAACCATTGGTCAATACTTGCAACCGAGCAAAAAACATTTGCCTGTAAAAGAATTTATAACGCCAGAACAATTCGCCAAATACGAAAAATTTGGTTTGGAATTAGGCTTTCGTCACGTGGAAAGCGGACCATTGGTGCGTTCTTCTTATAAAGCGCAAAAACATATTCTTTAAAAATTGTTTCAAGTTTCAGGTTTAAAGTTGCGCTACTTGAAACTTTAAACCTGACTCGAGCGAATGCGAACTGGCGAAGCAAACTTTAAACAAAAAAAATTGAAAACACGAATTGCCATAAACGGTTTTGGACGCATTGGACGAAATTTATTTCGCCTGCTTTTGAATCATCCCACTATTGAAGTTGTTGCCATTAACGACATCGCCGACACCAAGACGATGGCGCATTTGATTAAATACGACAGCATTCACGGGGTTTTACCTTTCGAAATTTCTTCTGATGAAAGAGGAATTATCGTTGATGGGAAACATTTCTTGTTTTTTCACGAGAAAAGTATTTCGAACCTCGATTGGAAATCTGCCAACATTGATGTTGTTGTCGAATCGACTGGAAAATACCGAACATTCGACGAAATCAACGCCCATATTTTGGCTGGAGCCAAAAAAGTAATTCTCTCCGCTCCTTCTGAAGTGGATTCCATAAAAACAGTAGTTTTGGGTGTCAACGAACATATTCTGGACGGAACCGAAACCATTATTTCGAACGCCAGTTGCACCACAAACAACGCCGCACCGATGCTAAAAATCATCAGTGAACTTTGCGGAATTGAACAAGCTTACATTACTACAATTCACTCTTATACAACGGATCAAAGTTTACACGATCAACCGCATAAAGATTTGCGTCGCGCTCGTGGAGCAAGCCAATCGATTGTTCCTACAACAACTGGAGCGGCCAAAGCATTGACGAAGATTTTCCCTGAATTTGAAGGTAAAATTGGAGGTTGCGGCATTCGTGTTCCCGTTCCCGATGGTTCGTTGACCGACATCACTTTTAATGTAAAACGTGCCGTGACTATCGAAGAAATTAATGCCGCTTTTAAATTGGCTTCCCTAACAAATTTGAAAGGAATTTTAGCTTATACAGAAGATCCAATCGTTTCTGTGGATATTATTGGCAATAGAAATTCCTGCTTGTTTGATGCGCAACTCACTTCCGTGATTGATAAAATGGTAAAAGTCGTGGGTTGGTACGACAATGAGATTGGTTATTCATCGAGAATTATTGATTTAATTATTTTAACTACTTAATAAATAATTCAATACCTTTATCGCTTTCACAAGAAAATCTTAAATATCTAATGAAGTATTTTCTATTATTTTTCATATTAATCAGTACATTTTCATTTTCTCAAAAGAAAAAATCAGTCGAGAAAATAGATAGTGTTGCCTATTATAGCAATTTGCGGGATTCCAATGTAAAGGTAAATAAATACAAAGACGCGCTGCTTTACACCCAAAAAGCCATAATTTATTCCAAAAATAACAATCAAATAGAATCTCAAGCGAACCAAACTTTTTTCTTGGGAAAGCTATATTATGATGTTAAAAAATATGATGATGCTATAAAATCCTTCAATAACAGCATTTCAATATCCAAAAATTTAATTCCTTCTTCAATACAAGCAACTACTTACTATTATTTGGGAATGTGTTATATGCAAAAAAAGAGTTTTGATAATGCCCAAATTTGTTTAGACAAAGCTCAAAAGTTGTATGATTCACTAGAAATTACACACCCTACCGATTTAATAAACCTTCAAAAAGGTATTATTTACAAATCAAAAGGAGAATACGATTTAGCTTCAACAATTTTAAAAGCAATAATCGCTAAACCTGATAGTCCAGCAATTTTAGACAGCAAAACAGAAGCTCTGTATCAAATTGGAACCATTGAAATGTTTCAAAACAGAAATAATTTGGCTTTAAATTATTTCAACAAAGCGTTGGATTTGAATGCCAAAAACAAAAATCTAGAACAGAAATCAGCCATTTTACTAGCTTTAAGTACTGTTTATGAAAAAATGTTGGATAAAAATAATGCTTATACTTACTTGAAACAACATTCCAATTTAAAAGAAAGTATATCCCTTTTAGACAACGAAAAACTGGGTGTCGATGACTATGAAAAATTTAAAGAATCGGAACGGTTAAAGGAAATAAAACAAATAAATGAAGAAACCAAGCAGCAGGAAAAAGCAAATAAATTTTCTAAACTAATTAGTATTCTTGCCATTGCGCTGATATCAATTTTGTCGCTGTTAAGTTTGGCTTTATACAAAAACAATATCATCAGAAC
>DAORUG010000165.1:0-6436 GCA_035433125.1 Flavobacterium sp. | reverse complement strand
TTGGGTCATTATGGATCTAGAATTCCGTTTTATGCAGCTGCAGTTTTATGCATGCTGAATTTCTTGTACGGCTATTTTATTTTACCCGAATCATTATCAAAAGAAAATAGAAGAGCCATTAATTTAAAAAGAGCCAATCCAATTGGTGCCTTTTTGAATTTAAAAAAATACCCTTCACTATATGGATTATTGATTGCTTTGTTTTTGATTTATGTTGCATCCCATGCGGTAGAAAGCAACTGGAGTTATTTTACGATGTACAAATTTAGTTGGGACGAAAAAATGGTCGGAATTTCGTTGGGCGTTGTTGGGGTTTTAGTAAGTCTTGTTCAAGGGGGATTGATACGATGGACTAGTCGGAAACTAGGAAATGAAAAAAGTATTTATGTTGGAATGGTATTATATACTATCGGAATGTTTTTGTTTGCCTTTGCTTCAGAAAGCTGGATGATGTTTCTCTTTTTGATTCCGTATTGTCTTGCAGGAATTGCTGGCCCAGCATTGCGAGCTATAATTTCAAATCATGTCTTAGCATCTGAACAGGGCGAAATACAAGGGACAATTGCGAGTTTAATGAGCGCCGCAACCATTATTGGGCCACCTGTAATGTCGGGTCTTTTTTATTATTTTACACACAAAGGCGCACCATTTGAATTTGCAGGAATGCCATTTATTCTTGGTGGTTTATTGATGATTATTAGCGGCATTATTTCTTATTTTTCGTTGAAAAAGTATGCTATTTCAAATACAAATAGTGATTGAAATAATCAATAATTCCTTTGCCTTTCATTAAAATATCGGCACCAATAATGCCGTGAACGGGTTCGGCTTTGTAGGCAACCAAAGCTTCGTTTACGTGTGATAAATCGAAAATAACGAGGTCAAAACCTTTGTGTTTCCAATTACTCAGTTGTAATTTATTACCAACAGCAATCTGTGTCAACATTCCTGTCGCTCCAGCACCCGAAGCTTGTGTCTTCGATTTTTTGGCTTCCAACAAGAACAATTCGATGCTTTCAAAACCAATACAACTGTTAGAAGCTCCTGTGTCGAGAATGAAATTGCCTTTCACACCATTGATTTTCGCTTTGATGAGTAAATGCTGTGTTTTCGAAACCTTGAATTTTATTTTTTTGTAGTTTTCTTTTTTGAGAAGATAGGGAAGGTAGTTCATTTTCGAAAGTGTTTAAAGACCAAAAATAATCCAATTAAAATCAATAATCCAAGAATATAAAAATAATAATTCGTTGGAGTTTCAGCAGCTTCAATTCCACCATAATAGACGAAAGCACTCCAGTAATAAGGCGATTTTTTGGCATTTGAAATCGATTTGTCTTTCAAGAAATCCAGTTTGGCATTCGCATTGGCATCCAAATAAGATTGACCGTTTTTGATATTCTCATAAAAATTATCCATAAAAACCGAAGTCGTATAATCGTTTACTTTCCACAACGAAAACAACAAATTTTGTGCTCCGGCAAATTGGAATCCTCGGGCAACACTCATTGCACCTTCGGATTTGTAGAGTTTTCCAATCCCGGTTTCGCAGGCACTCAAAACCACCAAATCAGGATTGATGTTGAGGCTGTACAGTTCCGAATACAGGATTTCTTGGTCATAAAATTTAATACTTGCAGGCGTTTCTATATCTCCAGAAGTGGCGTGTGTGCTCAAATGCAAAATCGAATAATTGGCGGCATTCATTTTAAAATTATCGAAAGTAGCGTTTGAATTATCGAAAAACTTTCCGTCGAAATTGGTTTTTATAGATTGCATTTCGGCTTTTGAAAAAGTCAATTCGGAAGCGGTTTTTTCGAAAATAGGGAAAATCCCAAGAACCGATTTTTTATCTGTAGAAAGCTTTTTTCCATTCAAATAAAAATCAGCCGAATTATTGTAGGCAATCCTGAAATCGTTCAGCAAATAATGCATTAGGGCAAAATTGGTCGTGGTGGTTTCTTTCGTAATCAAGGCTTCGAAAGGCAGAAAATTCAATATTCCGTCAGGAATAATGATGAGGTTTTTATAGGTCGAATTTGTTGGTAATTGCAACATTTTATAAACGCTATTACCAAGATGATTGTAACCAGTAATGTTATCGGTAATTTTATTGGCATCATTAAAATAATCTAAAAAAGAAAATATTTTTGGTATTGCCGTGTCAGTTATGTTAATATTTTCCAGCTTTATTCTTTGGTTTACTAGAGTAAAAATATAGATTCTCTCAAAGCCCGAAAAATATTCTACCATAATGGCTTTGTCTTTTCCGAGTTTAGAATACAAGGATTTTACATCCAAATTTTCGGCTGAATTGACTTGGTTTTTCGTCTTGATTTTTTTTAGCGAAAGCATCAATTCGTTTTGTTTTTTTATGGCTTCGTTTATTTTTGAAACGTTTGCCAAATCTCCTTTTTGTTGTTCTTTTACGATTTTATTCGTCCAATTTTGAAGTTGTTCCAAATGCAGTTTTTCTTCTCTCGAAGCTATTTTTTTGTTCGAAAGATAACTTTTCAAAACCCCCGATTTGGTTCGTTCCGAAAGGTGGAAAGCACTTTCTATATAACTGGGTTTTCCTTCTTTTTTGAAAAGAAAATCATAGATGGCAATGCATTTTTCGGTTCGATTCCTGATGCGGATTTGGTTAATGATTTTCGAGTTTTCATACACCAGCAAATTGGCGAACAACTCCTCGATTTGAAACGAAAGCGCATACCCTTCCAAGGCCTTTTTGGGTTGGTTTTGTTCTGTAAAAATCTCGGCTTGCAAGTCCAATGCGTCCAGTAAAATGGTTTCCGCATAAAGAGAATTGGGATTGGGCAGAATGCTTTTTTGATTGGAATAATTTGGAATAAAAATCTTGAAAACGGATGAAATAATAGTGCTAGCGTCTGTATATTTTTGCTGTTGAAATAATAAATTTGCCTCTTCATAATTGAATTTAGCTAGTTTCCGAGGCGTAAGATTTGGAGTTGCAAAGAAATATTTCTTGGCTTTTTCAAAATAGGAATTGGCCAATTCAATGTTTTGCCATTGGATATTTAATGCGGATAGGTTTCGGTAACAATTGGCCAGTGTTTCGGTTTGGGTTTTATCTGATTGTAATAATCTGATGGCGGCAAAATAAGAGCTTTCCAGTTTTTTGAAAATATCGGGAATCGGTTTTGAAAAGGCCGGGTTTTTATAGCTTAACACATAATTGTTGCCCAAGTTATTGAACAAAATCCCTTTTTGTACGGCAGATAATTTCTCGGTTTTAATGGTTTTTTCGAGCAAATCAATCGCTTCATTAATCCTGCCCGTGTTTTGATACACATTCGATAAATTGAGGATTGCCGCTATTTTTTGAGCTTGGTTTTTCTCTGTTTCGGCAATAAAATAATACTGTTTGATTGTATTTTCGGCATTGTCATAATCACCAACAATTGTGTAAAGATTGCCCAATGGTTTCAGGCAATATTCGGTAATGTCGTAATTGGAGAGCTTATTTTTTTGATAGATTTGCCAAGCTTTTTCATAACTCGAAACGGCCTGATTTGCCTTGCCGAATTGATTTTCGTAGTATGCTTTATTGCAGTTTAAGACTACAATGGCCAACAGTTCATTTTTGGATTTTAGCTTTGGATTTTTCCAGAAATTTTTTTCGGTTGCATCTAATTTTTGTAAACTTTCCAATGAAGGATTGGCTACAAAAGCATCAACGGCATTGTAAATTTTATCTTCTGGCGTAAGCGAATTTTGTCCAAAAACAGTTAGAGTAGTGAAGAGTAGAAGAAAAAAAAGTTTTTTTACCATTAAGGGATTAAGTTTATTAAGTCAGTTTTGATAAAATAAATCCGTGAAAATCTGTTTAAATCCGTGTCATCTGTGTGCCATTTTCTAAAACTTCCAAATGCCGTACAACTGAATATAATTGAAATTATCCTGAAAATTCATGACATATCTCGCGCCAAAACTTGGGCCAATTCTCGCCGTACCAATAGTTAAATCAAACAACAATCCGGTTTTGAAACTGGTAAAAGATTCTTTTGTAGTATTGGATTCGTTGGTTGTCGAGAGTAAAAATTTATCGGTAATTCCCTCAAAAGTTTCTATTTTCAGGTTTTGTTCCTGCTTTTCCGAAACATTAAAATTGGCTTGCAATCCGGCGCCAATTCCGATAAAGTTATTGATGTTATAACGCATCAAAACTGGAATTTCCCAATTGATATTGCTGTTTTCCAATGATGTTGTGGTGCGTTGCAATTGCCGAACACCATTGGCACCTTGAACAAATGTCTCTGTTGTAGTCGTTGTTCCATCATAAGAATGCAAGCTATTGACGAACTCGGCTTGCCAATAATACCGATAGGATTTGAATGGCGAAACCGTGGCTCCCACAAAATAACTTTTTGAATTTTCTAAATCAGGATACATATTATAACCGGCTTTTGCACCAATGGAAATTCCAGGAGTGAATCGAGTCGTCGCATAATTGGTGATAATAGGTTCGTTTTTGTCGAAAATAATGGAGGTTCTGCTTTTGGTGCTTACTTTATGGAAGTCTTTGTTGAACTTCATCGAATACTTGACAAAGCCTTTGGTACTGTCTTTTTCTTTGACGTTTTTCTGCTCGCTTCCTGGCAAATAAATGTTTTTGAAGGTAAAAAATATTTGCTTTTGCTTGATTATGGTGTCCAAACAACTCGTTGTAGGTTCTTCGCCTTTTGGACAAATCGGACATTTGGGATACATATTTTCGATTTGAAAAGTCTTTTTGTCGAACATATCCGGAATATCAGTTTCCAACCGAATCATTCTAGCCGGGCCTTCGCCGTTATTTTGGAAACGCGTTTTGAAGTTGACTCTTTTGAAACGCACCAATCTGTAATTCATAAAACTTCCGTTGGAACCCATTTTGTTTGGGTCGTGGGAGGTTACGATTTCCATTTCGAGGTTTTTTACTTTGTGGTTCTTGAAACTTCGGTTTGGGACAAAAACACTTCGCATTGTAACTGTGGCACTGGTGTCTTTTATCATTTCGGGAGTGGTTTTGTGGGTAAAAAACACGTTGCGAGTTTCGCCTGGATTTACTGCGTCGAATTCTAAGATAGTTACATTTTTGTATGTTTTTTTGGCTTCCAATAAAGTGGCATCCAAATCTTCTTCTGTCGTTGTGTTTCTGTATTTTTTGGCTTTTGCCAAAGCATTTTCGGATGCCAAATACAGATCTGTATTTTCCAAATCATTCGTAGAAGCAACTAGATTTTCTTTCACTTCTAGTTCGCCAGCATACGTTCTGAAATCGACCAATTCGAAGTTGTTGTTTTTGAATTGTTTTTCGTTGTAAAAAAGATATAATTTTCCGTCGGCGACGTAATTTTCCATATTTTGATAGCTGACGATTACTTCCATTTGTTGGTCGGGAATCGGGTCAGCATTTTTCTGGATGGCCAATCCGTTTTGGTCTTCGATGGAAGCGATATCGGTATAAACCTCTTCGTTTGAAATTTCATTTACGGCAACTGTTTTTGGTCTTGTTGCCGGTGGTTTTCCGTTGTCGTAATTATTGGTTACGGCAAGTCTAGTTTTGTAGGTCCCTTTGTTTTTATAGACGTGTTTGGGTTCGGCTTCCTTACTGTAATGACCATCTCCAAATTCCCATAAATAGGAATAGGATGGTTTTGGAGCACCGGCAATCGGGATTAAAGGCGGTGTTTCGGGTTTGAATTTTACCGCATTTGACTTTTGATTATAAGTGATGTTTGCTCTTCGGGTAACTGTATCTTTTACTTTGGTTTGCGAAAAAGAGATGAAAGATAATAGAAAAAAGAAAAGAGATAGTCGGTTTTTCATAGTCAAGACGTTTTTAGCCCTGATGGCAGCGGCATCCTTTTTCCGCGCTTTTTTGCGTGGGAAAAGATATAGCGAACAGCAGGAATAGCTTCAAAATATTTTTAAAAATAGAAAAAAGTGGTGAGCAAATCACCACTTTATCTAAAATTATATTTTTGTGTTATTGAATCGCATTGATGGCGGCTACCATTTGAGCTTCGGTTACTACAGTAGTTTCGCCTAAAGTGAAGATGTAAACATCGCCAGCTGCAACTGTTACCGCTTTGATGGCGTATCTCCAATTACCGTTGTCTTCGGTGGCAAAAATCACGTGACAAGCTAACCCTATTGGAATTTGACCATAATGTTCGCTGAATTGTTTTGTAATAGGATTATAGGTGTCTAATTTGGCAAGCGCGTTTTGACCTTCGCCATCGTAAGACAAATAAATGGCGCAATTGGTATTGTCGTATCCAGTTGGAACTTCGGCTAGAATTGTGGTTCTAGGTCTTGGATCGCTGTAAAATTTATCAACGTTTGTCCATCCAAAGCTACCAAAACTCACGTTATAACTAGTTTGACCAAATCCAACATTCCCGTCTTTTTGACCTCCAGTTCCAGCTGC
>DAORUG010000164.1:0-6540 GCA_035433125.1 Flavobacterium sp. | reverse complement strand
AATTATTACTTCTAAAGTGGGCGTTGGCGATGAGATTTTTATGGATTTAGAAGATGAAACTTCACAAGAATTATCCGTTAAAATTCAAAAAGCCGAAGAACCTACTAAATAATCTCGGTTTTAGAACAAGATTTCAGCCGCGAATTACACTAAATTCCACGAATTGATTTGTGAAATTTAGTGTAATTCGTGGCTGTTTTTTTAATGGTGTTAATTTGCTAATTTTTGATTTAACCCTAATTTAACATGCAAAGAACACGAATCAATATATATTTACAACCGATTACCTATTATACCAAATTCATTTATGTTACAAAGTAAAATCATATTGGGCAGCGAGGAATGGTGCTCACTTCCAGAACTAGGAATTCCTTCTATCAAAGCAAGGGTCGATTCTGGTGCCAAAACATCGGCTTTGCACGCCAAAAATATTGCTCCATTTATCAAAGACGGCCAAAATTGGGTCAAATTTGACATCAATCCGATTCAAAACAATGTCAAAACTATAATTCATTGTGAGTCGCCTTTGGTAGATAAAAGAGTCGTAAAAAGTTCGAGTGGCTATCGAGAACAACGCTATGTTATTCAAACTTCATTAGAAATTGGTAATTCAAAATGGGCAATCGAAATGACCTTGACCAATCGAGATTCGATGGGTTTCCGAATGTTATTGGGTCGTGAAGCTATGAGTGGAAGAGTTCTGGTCGATCCAGAGCAACAATATCTTTTGGGACAAACAACTACCGACAATTTAAAAGAAGTCTATAAAAATGCGGTAAAAACCAGTTCCGGTTTACGCATCGGATTGCTGGCAAGCAACCCCGAATTGTACAGCAACAAACGAATTATGGAAGCCGGTGAAATGCGAGGTCACGAAATGCACTTTTTGAATATCAAGGAATGCTATATGAAACTCGATGCCAAAACTCCCGAAATTCATTATCGAGGTGGTATAATCCTAAATCAATTTGATGCTATAATCCCAAGAATTCGACCAAGTATTACCTTTTATGGCTGCGCTTTGACAAGACAATTCGAAGCTTTAAATGTTTTTTGTTTGAATTCATCTACAGCAATAACACAATCTAGAGACAAATTATTCTCTTTACAGTTACTGTTACAAAGCGGCATTGATATTCCCACAACGGGTTTTGCCAATTCCCCTTTGGACACCAATGATTTGATAACAATGGTTGGCGGACCACCTTTAATCGTAAAATTACTCGAAGGAACTCAAGGAAAAGGAGTTGTTTTGGCCGAAACTAAAAAAGCTGCCGAAAGTGTTATCAATGCTTTCAAAAGCTTAAATGCTAATATATTAGTTCAGGAATTCATCAAAGAAGCCAGCGGAAAAGACCTGCGATTGTTTGTTGTTGACGGAAAAGTAGTGGCAACCATTCAAAGAGAAGCTATGCCGGGCGAATTCCGGGCGAATATTCATCTTGGAGGAACCGCCTCAGTGATAAAACCAACTTCCGAAGAGAAAAAAATCGCCATTCGAGCCGCCAAAGCAATGGATTTGAAAGTGGCTGGTGTCGATATTATCCGTTCCTCCAAAGGGCCATTATTGCTTGAAGTCAACTCATCTCCAGGATTGGAAGGGATAGAAGGCGCTACCAATAAAGACATTGCGGGTGAAATGATTATCGCTATTGAAAAGAATTTTAAAGTATAATAATTACAAAATGTAAAAAACAAAAAAAAATAATGTCCATTTTCTAAAGGTTCGCTTTTTTTGTCATTCAACAAAGATGACCCCAGCGATAGCGAATAGGCGAAGCAAATCGCATTAATTCTTTCGTGCGCTGGGATATTTCGAGCGTGAAAAACGGAATGAAAAGTATTCGATTTTCCAATAGGTGTAATACCAAACCTTTTTTTCTTGCTATTTGTCACGCTGGGAGCGTCTATAAATAAAACAATTAAAACAAATCATTTAAAAAATTCCACCCTGGATTCATCTCATTAATCAACATTTCTTTTTTGTCTCGTTTCAAATCTTTAATTTCTTTCTCACGAGCAATAGCAAGCTGTATCCTAGTAAAATGCTCATAATAAACCAAAAATTCGACATTATACCGTGCAGTAAAACTATTGGGATTAGTTTTTTCTTTATGTTCACGCAAACGTCGTTTTAAGTCGTTTGTGACACCTGTATACAAAACCGTTTTGTTTTTGTTTGTCAGTATGTAAACATAAAAATTGTAAATCCCTTCAGTGTATTCTATCATTAATAATGCTTTTTAAAATCGATTTTAATTGCCTTTATAATTTGAGACGCTTCCAGCGTGACAAACTAAGTAGAGCTTGTTTATTGAACATCAATAGCGTACTCCAATTGTCACGCTGGAAGCGTCTCAATTAAGTTGCTCTCACCATAGAAAGATGTCCGTTCCTCACAATGACAATAATGAGTTTACATCTTAAAACTCCGCAATCGCAACGAATTCACAATCACCGAAACCGAGCTAAAACTCATTGCAGCCGCCGCAATCATTGGTGACAACAATAGTCCAAAAACAGGATAGAACACGCCCGCAGCTACTGAAATTCCAAATACATTATAAATAAACGCAAAAAATAAATTCTGTTTAATGTTTCGCATCACGGCGTGACTTAGGTTTTTGGCTTTGACAATGCCTTGCAAATCGCCTTTTACCAAAGTGATTTTGGCGCTTTCAATCGCGACATCTGTTCCTGTTCCCATGGCAATTCCGATGTCGGCTTGCGCCAATGCCGGAGCGTCGTTGATGCCATCACCCGCCATCGCTACAATTTTTCCTTCGGCTTGCAGGCGTTTTATTTCCTTGAGTTTATCTTCGGGTAAACAATTGGCCATAAAGCGGGTCAAATGCAATTCGTCGGCGACTGCTTTTGCGGTATTTTCATTGTCGCCCGTAATCATAATCACTTCAACACCTTGACGCATCAATTCCTTGATAGCCTCAGCACTCGTAGCTTTTATTTTATCCGAAATTGACACAAAACCAACGACTATTCCATCTACCGAAATATAGGAAACGGTCTTTCCCAATTTTTGTTCGACACTAATTTTAGTTTCTAAATCTTCTGAAACAGTTGAATTTACTTGTTCCATCAACTTTTTATTGCCTAAAGCGACTTTTTTATTGCCAACCGTTCCAATCACACCTTTTCCTGAAATTGCTTCAAAATCTTTCACTTCGACCAAAGAAATAGTTGCGGATTTGGCATAATTCACTACGGCTTGCGCCAAAGGATGTTCGCTGTATTGATTCAGGGAAGCGATATTTTGCAACAAATTCTCAGCCTCATCATGCACAGAAAATACTTTTTCGACCGATGGTTTTCCTTCCGTAATCGTTCCGGTTTTATCAGTAATCAGAACATTTACTTTGTTCATATTTTCCAAAGCTTCGGCATTTTTAATCAGAACTCCCGATTGTGCTCCCTTGCCTACTCCAACCATTACGGACATTGGCGTGGCCAATCCCAAAGCACAGGGACAAGCAATAATCAAAACCGCAACCGCATTGATAAAACCATAAACCATAGCAGGTTCGGGGCCCCATTTTGACCAAATAATAAATGTCAATGCCGAAATAATAACCACAGTAGGTACAAAATATTTGGCAATACTATCGGCTAATTTTTGGATGGGTGCTCTCGAACGACTGGCATCATTAACCATTTGCACAATTTGCGAAAGCAAGGTTTCCGAACCTATTTTTTCAGCAACCATCACGAAAGATTTGTTACCGTTGATGGTTCCTGCAATCACAGCATCACCAGTTGTTTTATCAACAGGAATCGGTTCTCCCGAAATCATCGATTCGTCTAATGTGCTTTCGCCCTCGCTAATTTTTCCATCTACCGGGATTTTTTCTCCGGGTTTTACGCGCAAGAAATCGCCTTTCTTGATGTCGTGAATAGCAATAACTTTGTCTTTTCCTTCGAAAACTAAAGTAGCTTCGGTTGGAGCGAGTTTCAGCAGTTCTTTGATGGCTTTATTGGTTTGTCCGTGGGCTTTGGCTTCCATTAATTGTCCCAACAAAACCAAAGTCAATATCACCACCGAAGCTTCAAAATAGAGCGAAACCGTGCCGTGATGTTTGAATTCATCTGGGAAATATTGGGGAAACAGCAATCCCGCCACGCTAAACAAAAAAGCCACACCAGTTCCAATTCCTATCAGTGTAAACATATTGAGATTCCAAGTCAGTATGGATTTCCAAGCTCTGACAAAAAACATCCAACCCGCATAAAAAACCACAGGAAGCGACAAAACAAATTGTACCCAATTCCACTTTTGGGTCTCCATGATTTGCAACAACGGATTGTTGTGTAGCATTTCCATCATCGAAATAATAAAAACGGGAATCGTGAAAATCAGCGCTATTTTCATTTTGTGTAACAAGTCTTTGTAAGGCTTATTTTCTTCCTCGTCAATGGGTTGCATTGGAACCAAATCCATTCCGCAAATGGGGCAATTTCCGGGTGTATCCTGAACAATTTCGGGATGCATCGGGCAAGTATATTGTGTTTTATTGGCATTCAAATCGGGTGCTTTGACCAAATCCATTCCGCAAACCGGACAACCCACTTGCGAGTCATATACTTTATCGCCTTCGCAAAACATCGGGCAATAGTATTTTCCTGAAACACTGGCGGGTAAAACCACAGCATTCATTTCACTGGCTTGTGGTGTGCTGTAAATAGAATTTACATTCGAGGCATCGCTTTCGCTAATGATATAGTTTCCGGCAGCATACAATGCTTTTTGAAGTTTGAAAATAGCAACCGATTTTTCCGATGTAATCATTGCCATTGGCGGATCCAAAGTTACGGTAGCTTCTACTCCATCTATTTCGTTCAAGGCTTTTTCCGCTTTGGTGCGACAGCCGTTGCAGGACATTCCAGTAATCGTGTAGGTATTTTTCATTTAATTTCAATCTTAGAATTAAAATACAAATATCCGAAGGAAAACCATTTTAGTTGTTGTACAATTTTGGAAAAGTTTTGCAAGATTTATAAAGTATCTATTTGTTTTCTTTTTATGTCTTTCAATTTCTTGAAATGGCTGGGCGTAAAACCCGTTACTTTTTTGAACTGGTTGCTCAAATGTGCCACATTGCTGTAATTGAGCTGAATGGCAATTTCACTCAAAGTCAATTCGTTGTACATCAACAATTCCTTAGCTTTTTCTATTTTTTGTGCAATAAAATAATGCTCAATTGTAGTTCCTTCGGTTTCCGAAAAAAGGTTGCTCATAGCGCTATAATCTTGCTTTAAATCCTCAGCTAAATAAGTAGATAAATTGATTTTCAGCTTCTCGTTCTGATAGTGAACCAAATCAATTATCAAGTTTTTGATGCGTTCGATGGTTTTGCTAATTTTATCGTCCAACAATTCGAAACCCAGTTCGTTTAGGTTTTTTGCCAAGGTTCGCTTTTCGATTTCCCTTAAATTTCTGGAAATTTCGACTTCGCCCAATTGCATCGAAAGAACGGGAATTTGCATTTTTTCCAATTCCGTTGTAACGGCTATTTCGCAACGCCCACAAACCATATTTTTGATGTAAAGCTTCATTGATTTTTTTGAATTATTGGGCATAAAATTAAGGAATTTTGTTGAAGGGATTTAGTGTAGTTTTAATAACTCTTAAGTATCAAAATCACCAAAATTTACACGCACGCACGAAAAGTTGATAGAAATTTCAAATTCACCACTGAGGCTCGTCAGTGACGAATTAATAGCCAAATCATAGGGTTTGCAACTCGATTTATAACTTATTACCTTATCCTTTTATAAGTCAATTTTTTCAAGGTACTTTTCAAATCTCTCGAGGGTTTATAAATAATTTTAGCTCCTTTGATACTCGATTTTCCTAAATCATCTG
Source organism: Flavobacterium sp. (assembly GCA_035433125.1). Lineage (GTDB taxonomy): Bacteria > Bacteroidota > Bacteroidia > Flavobacteriales > Flavobacteriaceae > Flavobacterium. Next base: position 662 of record DAORUG010000164.1, on the reverse strand, counting down.
GAGAATCTGCGGGTAAACCTTGCAAAGTGATTTGAAAAGTCCCCAAATCCTCAATCTTTACAATATGTCCTTCGGACAGCGAATCGCCAATAGCTTGAGTTAAGGCCACAATAACGGCATAGCAATCGGCACGGCTAACAGTCGATTGCGAAGCCACAATGGAAGCCAATCGATTCAGATCTACTTCGCCTGTGTTTACAGCACAAGGATAATATTTGGTTTCTGGAGGTGTAGCCAGATTGTTTTTTTTAGGCACCATTTTGAAAGATACAGCCATAGAATTGAAATTTTCAGATATAAAAAAAATATTTATCATTACAAAGATAACAACTCATACGTAAACTACAATCAATTCCTGTACATCTTTCAACTAAAAGATGTACAGGAATAAATATAAAGATGTACGGAAATTTAGTAAAAAGTGTATATCTTTTACTAATTCAATAGTAATGAGTTAAAAAACATAAACGGACTAAAGCAAAAATAGAACACAAGAAACCACATTTAAATTGCCTGTGAAATAAATTTTATAACTAAAACTCTTTACTTTATCTCAAGAATGGTTAGACACAAAAGTAGTAAAACTACTGAAATATACACTCAGATAAGTACGAAAAGTATTCAACAAATAAAAAGTCCTTTTGATGATTTGTAAGAAAAAA
>DAORUG010000163.1:0-6544 GCA_035433125.1 Flavobacterium sp. | reverse complement strand
AATAAAGTAGACGGAAAGACTGAGTTTGAAAAAGAGTTTTTCATAAGGATGAATGCATCAACTCATCAAGTAAAAGATATTGAAGATATTATGGATTATACTTTTAATAAAGATTGGAAATTAAAATAAAACCTATACGTCTCAGCGCCTTCAAGGCAAAAAAAAATAAAAATGAAAATAATAGCAGTCATTCCCGCACGTTACGCTTCCACAAGATTTCCTGCCAAGTTAATGCAGGATTTGGGAGGAAAAACCGTGATTTTAAGAACTTATGAAGCAGCAAAACAATCCCATCTTTTTGATGATGTTTTTGTAGTTACCGATTCCGATTTGATTTATAAAGAAATTGTTTCCAATAGAGGCAAAGCCATTATGAGCATCAAAGAACACGAATCAGGAAGCGATAGAATTGCCGAAGCCGTCGAAAATATGGACGTGGATATTGTGGTCAATGTGCAAGGAGACGAACCTTTTATCAACACCGAGGCTTTGGAAAAACTGATTGAAGTCTACAAAAACGACGTTGAAAATAAAGTGGATTTGGCTTCCCTAATGTGTGAAATCAGCGATGAAGCCGAAATCAACAATCCTAATAATGTAAAAGTAGTGGTAGACCAAAACGGTTTTGCGTTGTACTTTTCGCGTTCGGTAATTCCGTACCCAAGAGAAAAAAACGTGGGCGTTCGCTATATGCAACACATCGGGATTTATGCGTTTAGAAAGCAAGCCCTTTTGGATTTCTACAGTTTGCCAATGAAATCCTTGGAAGCTTCTGAAAAACTGGAACAATTGCGCTATCTAGAATTTGGAAAACGAATCAAAATGATCGAAACCGCCGACAAAAGCATTGGTATTGACACGCCGGAAGATTTGGAGAAGGCGAGAAAAATGTTGAAATAACAATGATTCCATATTAATAAATATTTTTAGTAGTTTTATCCCTCAATTAATTTACAGATTTATGAAAAAAACAGTGCTCTTGCTGATGCTTTTGTTGTCCATTTCCGGACAAGCACAAATGAAAGCTGATGATGTAAAAACGTTTACGCTTAACAACGGAATGAAGTTTCTGGTGGTTGAAGATTTCTCGATTCCAAACGCCAATATGTACTTTTTTTATAAAGTAGGAAGCCGAAATGAGCACCAAGGAATCACTGGACTTTCTCACTTTTTTGAACATATGATGTTCAACGGTGCCAAGAAATATGGACCCAAAGAATTTGACCGTACCATGGAATTCAACGGAGGTTCTAACAATGCCTATACCACAGAAAATGTTACGGTTTACACCGATTGGTTTCCAGCTTCTTCAACAGAAATTATGTTTGACCTTGAAGGAGACCGAATAGCTAGCCTGAGTATTGATCCAAAAATGGTTGAAAGCGAAAGAGGAGTGGTGTTGAGCGAGCGTCGCACTGGTCTAGAAAATTCTCCTTGGCGTCTTTTGGCACAGTCGATGCAAGCAACTGCTTTTCAGGAACATCCGTATCATTGGCCAGTTATGGGGTATGAAGATGATATGAAAAACTGGACGCAACAAGATTTAGAACGTTATTTCAAAACCTATTATGCGCCAAACAATTGTGTTGTTGTGGTTTCAGGTGCCATAAAATTGGATAAAGTAAAGGAATTGGCAAAAAAATATTTGGAACCTATTCCTGCACAAGCTGAACCTCCAAAAGTGCATATTGTGGAACCTCCTCAAACTGGAGAACGAAGAATTATTGTGCAAAAAGAGGTGGCAACGCCTTATTTTATGATTGGTTATAAAACTCCTGAATCTAAAAATGAAGATTATTATGCCTTGAATATTTTGAGTTCCATACTTTCAAGCGGAAATTCTTCTAGATTATATTCGGCACTTGTTGATCAAAAAGAATTGGCTACACAAGTGTTTACAGATTATGGAGATAGCTTCGATCCTAGCCTTTTCAATGTGTATGCTGTTGCCAATAAAGACGTAAAAGAATCTGATTTGGAGCAAGCAATTTACACAGAAATCGAAAAGATTAAAAAAGAAGGAATCAGCGAAAAGGAACTTCAAAAAATTAAGAATCAGAAATTAATGGAGTTTTATGGTCAGGTCGAAACCATTAATGGAAAGTCGAATAATATTGGTACTTATGAAGTATTTTTTGGTGATTATCGAAAAATGTTCGACGCACCAGCCAATTATAATAAAGTAACTGTTGCCGATGTTCAGCGGGTTGCCAACAAATATTTGATTAAAAGTAAAAGAACCGTAGGCATATTAAAAACGAATGTTGAAGAATAAAATTATGAAAGGAATAAAACAAAAAATCACGATATTCTGCCTCTTGGTTGTTAGCATAAACCTATCGGCTCAGAGCTTTAAAGTACCTAATTACACCACTTTCAAATTGCCAAACGGACTAACGATTTCTTTAATGGAACAACACGATGTTCCTATTATTAGTGTTTCGGCAATACTTTCGGCGGGTGCAATTTATGATTATGACAAAGCAGGTTTGGCTTCATTGACCGCAACGGCTTTAAAACACGGTACGAAAAATTTTCCAAAAGCTAAATTAGACGAAGAACTCGATTTTATCGGTGCCAATGTTGATACTTATGCTACCAAGGAATTTTCAGGACTTTCTTCCAGTTTTGCCTCTAAAGACAAAGCCAAAGTATTGACAATTATTAATGAAATTATGCTCAATCCAGTTTTTGATACTGGTGAATTTGATAAAGAGAAAAGCCGTTTAATGGTGTCTTTAGAACAGCAAAAAGAAAGCCCAAGGTCTGTAATTGGTCCTTATTTTGACACTCTTTTGTTCGGAAATCATGTTTACGGAAATGTAATTAATGGAAACATTTCGACAGTAAATAAATTGACGGTCAAGGATGTAAAAGAGTTCTATAACTCAAACTACAAACCTAACGATGCCGCGATTTCTATCGTTGGTGATTTTGTCACCAAAGATATGAAAGCTACGTTGACCAAGTTGTTTTCAGGTTGGGAAAAGTCTTCAGTTGTAAAAGAAAATTTAGTCTCTAAACCAATAATTCTTCCTACTGAAAACCGAGTATTATTGGTGAATAAGGAAGATGCCAAGGAGGCCACTTTTTATATTGGGTCTCCCGGAATTAGCAGAAACAATCCTGATTTTGTAGCTATTGAAGTGGTTAATACACTTTTTGGAGGTCGTTTTACTTCAATGCTAAACGATGAACTTAGAGTAAATACAGGTTTGACTTATGGCGCTGGCAGCCGATTTAGAACGCTAAAAAATGGAGGTTCTTTTTACATTAGCACTTTTACAGATGCAAAAACTACCGAAGCTGCTATTGATAAAACCTTGGAAGTGTTGAATAAATTGCATACCAATGGAATTGACGAAAAAGCATTAAACTCTGCTAAGAATTATGTCAAAGGGCAATTTCCTCCAGAATATGAAACCAATCAACAATTGGCTAGTTTGCTGTCGCAAATGTTTTGGTATAATTTTGATCGGTCATTTATCGATAATTTCGAAACTAATGTAGATGGTTTGAATTTGGTCAAAGCCAATCAAATCATTGCCAAATATTTTCCTAAAGATAAGTTGCAATTTGTAGTAATTGGCAAATCGACAGACATTAAAAAGGTTGCTGAAAAATATGGTAAAGTCACCGAAGTGCAAATAACGGATGACATCAAGAATAAAAATTAAAAACAAAAAGGGATTCAGTTCCCTTTTTTTGTGGACTATATTTTGGTGATTTAGAATCTAAGATTCGTTTTCAACATCAAAATAGCCTTTGACTTTAATTTTAGCAGTGAAAAAATTCAGGAACAAAACCACAAAGAATAAAAACAAAAAAGCTTGGGCTGTTGCCAATACTTTTCCAATGGTCGTTACAGGATAATAATCGCCATAACCTATGGAAGCCGAATTGATTGTGCTGAAATAAATGGCGTCAAACCAATGTCCAAATGGTTTATTCAAATAATCACCACAGGAATACAAAACCCCAAACGAAATTATTATTTCGATATAATTCAAAAAAAGTAATAACATCGATCTTTTGTAAGAGTTAGGTTTCGAAAACATATCCGATGCAAAAATCAGCGTCGGAATGTACAATACGGTTTCTAATAATACATAAATCATTATCCAAATTATATAATGATAACTTTGCCAATGATTGATTAAAATCAACAATGGAAAAGTAACTTTTAATAAAACATAGAAATCTAAAGCTAAATCTCGATATTCATACCCTTTTAAATAGGCCAAATATTTGATATAAACTCCAGGGAAAAGCAATTGGGATGAGGAGAGAAACAAACGTACTAATTTTTCTATTCCGTTGTCATTTTGATGATTGTTGTTCCAAATGGCTTTGATATTCATAATGCGTTTTCGAACAGGATTATATTCAGGTTTTGGAATTTTTGCCAAATTGCCTAATAATAATTTCTTCAAAATCGATTTCATAATTACAAGCTTTGAATATTACCTCTAATTTATGAAAAAAATGCTCAATTTTTATTACAATTTTTATTAAATTTTACTTTCAATTAGAATTAATTCATTCGTTTTTTCCATTTTGCTAAATTTTGTCACAGTATATTTTTTAGAATCAAAATTTTTCACATAATCTAAATTGTTTTGTTTCTGTTTATCATTTAATAGCATAGTATTAAAAAGAATGTGCCCTTTGGGATTCAACAAAAAGCAAATGCGATTGATGAAAAAGAATTCGAACAAAAAATTTGGCATTTTTGTATCTTGAAAAATATCAATTATGATTAAGTCGAATTTAGTATTCGTTTTCAAAACAAATTCAGAAGCGTCATCTATAATTATTTCTAGATTAGGAATGGCATCGAGCTGAAAATAAGTATTGGCAATATCAATAATGGCTTTGTCAATGTCTACACCTGTTATTTGTCCTTTAAAATTAATTTCGTCGACTATGGTTCGGATAACACTGCCGCCAGCAACTCCAAGAACAAGAATATTTTGCATAGATTTTATTCTTTCGAAACCAATTAATTTCAATCCTTTTCTTAAAATGACCTGTAAGTTACCATAGGAATAATTGGTATTTTCGCTGTCTAATACTAATTTTCCATCTGTCCAAGTAACTTCAAGAGTTTGACTTAGAGTAGATTTTTGTTTAAAAATAGTGATTGGAATGAGGTAACTGAACAGTTTTTTGAGCATTTGAATTAATTTTTATCAAAAATACAGGAATAATACTAATTTTACTAAAAATAGATTCAAATGAAAAAAAGCTTTTACAAATTTATTTTCTTTAGAATAATGGGTTGGAAAATCGAAGGTGCTTTTGATGAAAACATCAAAAAATGTGTGGCAATGGTACTTCCTCATACCAGTTGGCACGATTTTTATTTAGGAATATTTACTAGAGGAATTAGTGGTGAAGAAATAAATTGGGTAGGTAAAAAAGAATTATTCCGTTTTCCGTTTGGGTTTTACTTCCGTTGGATGGGCGGTGCCCCATTAGATAGGGTAGGAAGTTCGAACAAAGTAGATGCCATTGCGAAAATTTTTGAAAAACGTGATGAGTTTAGATTGGGCATCTCTCCTGAAGGAACCAGAAAAAAAGTTAGTGAACTAAGATCTGGATTTTATTATATTGCGTTGAAAGCAAATGTTCCAATAATTCCTGTGGCTTTCGATTTTGGTAAAAAAACGGTACATATTGGCAAACCATTTTTTCCAACTTCAAATTACAATGACGATTTAAAAATTTTATTAAATCATTTCAAAGGAGTAGTTGGTAAAATTCCTAAAAGTGGTTTTTCTTCAGAAAAATAATTTATTCAGACGAATAGGTTTTAAAAGTTCCGTTTGTATAGAAAATTACAATTCGGTCAATTTCACCATCCGTTTTATTCATCGAAGCTAATTTTGAATTTGAAAAGAGATTCGGAAGATTGCCTTCTAAATTATTTTTTGCAATTGATTTTTTTTCAGAAAACAAATCAGCTTGCATTTCGATTTTAGTTTCTACAATTGGATTAATAAAAGTTGGAGTAGGTGGAACTTTATTTGCTTCATTTCCTAATTCCGATTTCGGAAAAGTTCCCTTCCCATTTAAAATCCAATACAAATCGACCTCGGGAAAAACATCCATTATTTTGAGAATAAAATCCAAACTTGGTTTGTTTCTGCCAGAAAGCAGGTGAGACAAACTCGAACGCTGAACACCTATTTTATCGGCAAACGAAGAGGCATTTAAACTATAATAATCCAGAATAATTTCTAGTCTTTTTATAAAATCGTCTGTGTTTACCATTGTAAAATGTATTTAAAATCAATCTTGTTACAAATGTAATATAAAACATTTAACTAGCCAAAATTACAGATGTAAATTGTTTAAAAATTATGTTTATGTCGTAATTATTACACGAGGTAATTTTATGTAAAATACTGATTATATATTATTTAATATTGTATTTAATTTTTAGATACAATTGTCAATTACAACAACAGGAAGTACGCTGGAAAAAATAAATATTTTGTTTATTTTAAGCTGAAGTTCGTTTTGTTCCAGGAATCTTACA
>DAORUG010000162.1:0-6689 GCA_035433125.1 Flavobacterium sp. | reverse complement strand
ATAAAAATAAGTACCACAATCATTTTCATCATGTCACTTATTATCATAAATAATCCTTGACTAAAAATGCGTGCTATAGCTTCAATATCCGAAACCGAACGTGTTACTAATTGACCTACAGGCACATTATCAAAATATTTCATTTTGAAACTTAGAATATGCTTGAACATTTTATTCCGAATGTCTTTTACGATATCCTGTCCTAGCCAGTTGGCCCAAAAGACAAAGTAAAATTGTGAAAAAACTTCCAATAACAGAACAAATCCCATTAGACTGACATACAGTAAAAGTCCAAATTGGTCGTGGGTTTTTATGTACTCATCGACTGTTTGTTTCAATAAATAAGGGCGTAAAGCTGCAAAAACAGATAATGAAATAGCAAAAATAATTACGCCATTAAAGCGAAATTTATAAGGCTTGGTGTATTTTAATATTCTTTTGAATAATCGGGTATCGAATGCTTTTGCTTTCATTTTTATGTTGTTGTCAGTTTGCGAAGCAAACTGCTATAAATAATCATAATCAATCTTTGTCAAGTATAATCCGTGTGCAGGAACTGAAAATCCGGCTTCACTTCGGTTTCTACTGGCTATAATGTTGTTGAAATCTTCTAATGTAATTTTGTGCAAACCTACATAAACTAAAGTTCCCACAATGGCTCGAACCATATTTCTCAAAAAACGGTTGGCTGAAATGGTAAATATAAGAGTATTATTTTCTTGTGTCCAATGCGCTTCAAAAATAGTACAATCGAAAGTGTTTACATCGGTATTTACTTTGGAAAAGCATTGAAAATCAGTATGATTAAATAGTAATTTTGAGGCTTCGTTCATCAAATCAAGGTCTAATTCTTGGTGATAATACCAGCTTCCGTCTTGCAAAAAGGCATCTTTAAATGTGTTGATATGATATTCATAGGTTCTTTTGGTAGCGTCAAAACGTGCGTGAGCTTCGTTATGAACGGGAATAATATCATAAATTACAATGTCTTTGGGTAAATAGGAGTTGAGTTTGTGTATTAAATTTTGATTATCCAAAGGAGTTTCAAAATTAAAATGGGCATACATTTCTTTGGCATGAACTCCAGTATCGGTGCGTCCTGCTCCCATTAAATTGATTTCTGTGTTCAACACAACCGAAACTGCTTTACTCAATGTTTCTTGCACAGATGCAGCATTGGGTTGGCTTTGCCATCCGTGATAATTGGTTCCGTTGTATGCCAGTTTTATAAAATACCTCAAGTTTAAATTTTAGATTTACTTCGTCAGTTCGCTATCGCTCGTGCCAGATTTCAGATTTCAGATTCTGAAAGAAACCAGATTGTACATTTTGAAGGGCAAATTTACAAAGATTTAAGTTGATTATAGTTTTAAAATTTTCCCAAAACAGGAATTTAAAATCCACAAACATCCAACTTAAATAAATAACTTTGCGTACTTGTGCCTTTGCGGTGAAAAAATATGAAAAAAATCCTCCTTCTATCCGATACACACAGTCATATTGACGACACGATTTTAAAATATGTCGCACAAGCTGACGAAGTGTGGCACGCTGGTGATATTGGTGATTTAGTTGTGACTGATGCAATAAAGAAATTGAAACCCTTGCGCTGTGTTTATGGCAATATTGACGATAATAAAGCCCGAATGGAATTTCCGTTGCATAACCGATTTATGTGTGAAGGAGTCGATGTTTGGATGACTCACATTGGTGGTTATCCCGGAAAATACAATCCAAATATTAAAGCTGAAATGAATACAAATCCTCCAAAGTTATTTATTTGTGGACATTCGCATATTCTAAAAGTGATTTTTGACAAGAAAAATAATCTTTTGCATATGAATCCCGGAGCTGCTGGAAAAAGCGGTTTCCATCAAGTAAGAACGATGTTGCGTTTTGTAATTGATGGTGATAAAATAAAAGACTTGGAGATTATTGAGATTGGGAAGAAGTAAAATAACCGCAGATTTTTAATCAATTTTAAAATCTGCGAATTTGCGGTAATTTTTGAGTTTAAAATGATAAATTTTAAATATCCAAATCAAAAGTCTTTTTCAACAACTCTAAATTAGGGTTTATTTCATTCAAACGGTTGAATTTATCAATAGGTGTAAAAGCAAATTTATTTTCTACTTTTTCATTCACAACGACATCAATAGTAATATCATGATTGTGAAGTTTACCTCTTAAATACCCTAAAAGTTCTAGTTTTTCCGATTCAAATTCAATCTTCGTACTATCATTTGGAAGTTCGTGAGTAATTTTTGTGCCTTCTAATTTTGGGTCACCAATCAACAAAAGGGATTCCATAATTTTATGACCTCTATCGCCCAAACGTTGCGCATATTTGCTCCATTGTAGCAACATATCAGTTTCGTTAAAAGCCTCAGTAGGAAGGTGAACGTCTTCTTTTACAATACCTCTGGTGCTTTCCAATAATTCTCTTTTGGCTCGAATACTCGAAAGAGACAAGGCAGAAAATTTTGGTCCTTCAGCAAGATTTGTGGTTTGTGGTTTTGGGTTTGCTTCGCCTGTTCGAGCATGGCTCTCGGGTGTGGTTTCAGCAGAAACAATTAATTCAGAATTGCTGATTTCAACTTTTGGTTCTGCTACTTCTGCTTTCTTCTCCCGATAGCTATCGTGACTGCCTTCTGCTGACTGCGTTCTGCTATCTGCAACCTGTTTAGTTTCAACAATAGAATAATCCGTTCTCCTAAAATAAGTAGGTGGAATTATAAATTGCTCAACTTTTTTTTTTCTCCATCAAAGGTGATGGAGGCTAGTTGCATCAGGCAAAGTTCAACAAGCAATCGCTGATTTTGGCTCACTTTGTATTTCAAATCGCAGTCGTTGGCAATTTCGATTCCTTTCAGCAAGAAATCCTGCGATGCTTTTTGGCATTGAATAGCATATAATTTTTGAGCTTGTTCCCCAACTTCTAATAATGATAAAGTTGAAGGCGTTTTGGAAACCAATAAATCCCTAAAGTGTGATGCCAAACCTGAAACAAAATGATGTGTATCAAATCCTTTGGAAAGAATTTCGTTGAAAGCCACCAATAATTCAGGAATTTTGTTTTCTAGAATTAAGTCGGTTACTGTGATATAAGTTTCATAATCCAGTACATTCAGGTTTTCGGTAACAGCCTGACGGGTCAAATTACTTCCACAATACGAAACCACTCGGTCAAAAATTGACAAAGCATCACGCATCGCACCGTCAGCTTTTTGGGCAATAATGTGCAAAGCGTCATCTTCAAAATTTACCCCTTGGCTAAAAGCCACTTCGGCAAGATGTTCTTTGGCATCTTTTACGGTAATTCTTTTGAAATCAAATATCTGACAACGAGAAAGTATCGTCGGAATAATTTTGTGTTTTTCGGTCGTAGCCAATATGAAAATGGCGTGTTTTGGCGGTTCTTCCAATGTTTTCAGAAATGCATTAAAAGCGGCCGAAGACAACATATGAACCTCATCAATAATATACACTTTGTATTGTCCGGTTTGGGGTGGAATGCGAACTTGGTCAATCAAATTTCGAATATCATCCACCGAATTGTTCGAAGCCGCATCCAATTCGAAAACGTTGAAAGCAAAATCTTCATTCGGGTCATCATAACCGGGCTGGTTGATTTTTCGGGCAAGAATTCTAGCGCAAGTTGTTTTTCCAACACCACGAGGACCAGTAAACAATAGGGCAGAAGCCAAGTGATTGCTCTCTATGGCGTGCAACAAAGTGCTGGTAATGGCTTTTTGTCCCACAACATCATTAAATGTTTGCGGACGATATTTACGAGCCGATACTACAAATTGTTCCATAGAATTTTATTGGTTAGCAAATATAAGATTTTAGTTGATTTATTTATTTGGTAATTTGTTTATTTGAAGAAAATCTTTTCGTTACCACGATAAAAATAAGGATTGAAAATAATAGTATATTGATAATCAAAGAAATGATTAGCGGTTTGTCGTAGAATATGTTTTTTTGATTTTCAGGAATTTTATTTTGAGATAATTTATAGGCTCTTAATTGTTCAAGTTGGTAAAACCAATTTGACATTGTTTCATTCCTAATTTTTAAATTATCTATTTCATTACTTAACGAATCTAATTTTGTGGTTACTTTTTCAGAAGTTGTGAATAATGGAATTGGAGGTAAAAATCCCGGAGGAATTTCTATGGTTTGAGATGGCAAACAATAACTTATGCTAATTGTATTGTCCTTATTAAAGGCAGCATAAACAATCCACAAATCTTTTTTAAAGGGAAATATTTCACAATTATTATTTAAAGATTTTCCATTAATTATGGGAGATTTATAATCACCTTTAAATAGTTCAATTATTCTAAAAGAATATGTTTTCGAAACAGTATCAATTTTTACTAGTTCTCCATAAAAGACTATTTCTGCACTTTTAAGTCCTTTTGAAACCATTGTCTCTCTTTCGTGAGGTGGACAATCACAAGAAAAAGACTGATTAAACCAAGACAAAATAATTAAAAGGAATAGATTGTGCAGTTTCATTTTTGAAAATTTTACATACAATAATACGGTTTTTAATTGAAATAGTAATTATCAAAAATCAGTTTCAATAGCAATATTAATTGCAATTTCAATGAAAATGTAGAAATCTAAAATCTAAAAACTTCAATATAAACTCTAAAAACCTTACTTTTGCGCCGCAGACCGCCTTATCGTCGCGATTTTTATCGGGAAGGAAAGTCCGGACACCACAGAGAAGCATAGCGGGTAACGCCCGTCGGTTCGAGAAATCGGATTAGGACAAGTGCAACAGAAAGTATGTACAGGTAATGCTGTAGTGAAACCAGGTAAACTCTATGCGGTGAAATTTCAAGTATATCGGCATTTAAGGGTGCTCGCCCGTTGTCGAAGGGTAGAAAGATGGAGTGCGTGAGCAATTGCGTGCCTAGATAAATGATAAGGCCACGCTCAGGCGTGGACAGAATCCGGCTTATAGGTCTGCTTTTTTATAAAACCGTAAATTCGCAAATTTAAATATGTTTTAAAATCTGCGAATCTGCGGCTAATTTTTTTGAATAAAACTGTCTAAATTTACTCCTCTTCAGAATCCGAAAACAAATCGTCATCATCAATTTCTTCATCAGTGGATTTTCCAATTTCAAAGAAACTAAAAATCGAACCGCCATAGCTTTTCTTGAATGAAAAATGAATCAAATGGTCGAGTTTTGTGTATTTGGAATGTTCGATAATCATCATCCCGTCCTCTTGCAGAGTGTTTTTTTCGAAAACGGTCAACACAATTTTATCGAAAGTTTTTTGATCCAAAGCATAAGGCGGATCAGCAAAAATAATATCGTAAGTCGCTTTGTTTCTTTCCAAGAATTGAAAAACATCACTTTTCGTTGCGGCAATGTTAAAGTCATATTCGGCGGCAACTTGCTTGATGAATTTCACGCAACCAAAATCAGCATCGACAGATGTAATTGGTGTGCTGCCACGTGAAGCAAATTCATAGCTGATATTTCCAGTTCCTGCAAATAAATCCAGTATTTTCAATCCTTCAAAACTGAAATGATTGTTCAAAACATTGAATAATGCTTCTTTCGACATATCGGTTGTGGGGCGAACGGGAAGTCCTTTGGGTGGGAAAATACGTCTTCCTTTATATTTACCTGAAATGATTCTCACGATTGGAATAAAATAAAATGTTTCTGGTTTTGGGCAGTTGAAAAGGAATTTTTTTTCTGCAAATTTGATACGTCAAACAAGGATACATTTCGAATGTATTTGAACGCCAATTGATAAAAATCATCTTCTTCGGCAATGGTTCCCAACAATTCCAGTTTGAAATTCTCGGGATTCATATTCAATTGTTCGGCAGTGAAAAGCAAATAATACAGAAAATCTTCCGGCGTTTGATAATCGAAAGAATTGAATAACAGTAATTTTTGGTTCTGAACCACAACAATCTCGAAATGTCCGGGATTGAAATTCACAATCATCTTTTTATCGTCATTGTTTTTGGAAGCATCCAAAAGCTTGGTCACCAAAATACTGTTGGCGTGTTTGTAATCGAAAGAACCAAATTGGTCAATAAAAAAATTGTTGATGTTCACGTACGGAATGTAAACCGCATTCATTTGGTAATTCGAAATTTCGTCGAAAGCAAAAAAATCGGTCTCGAAAACCTTTGTATTGTATTGCAAATAACTGCCTAAGAAGTTCTCGTCAAAAAGTGGTTCCGGCACAAAAGTCGAAAGATTGTTGTTGTGAATCACCAATATTTCATCGTAAGAATCCTTTAATTCTGGGTTATCCCTGAAAGCATCGGCAAATAATTCTTCGATTTTTGTAGCTTTGTGAAAGGTGTCAAATTGAACTTCATTTACGGAAAGTATCTTGTGATTCAATGTATCAAAAACACAAAAAGTAAGCCCCGTCAAGGAAACCTGAAGCGAGAGTTTTTTGTATTTTTTATCGGTAATGGTAGTGTTAATGGACATAGTTGCAAACTTACAAATTTAAATAGCAATAACAATGGCAATTTCAATTTTCAATTATTGATATTGCCATTGGCATTGTCATTGATATTGAAGCTTATTTTGTAATTGATATTGAAATTCTTTCCTTACTTTGCAGTCAAATAACACCAAATGGATTCCTCCTTGTTTTATAGTCTTTTACAGAAAAAATTCCCTTTTAAACCC
>DAORUG010000161.1:0-6776 GCA_035433125.1 Flavobacterium sp. | reverse complement strand
AAAAGAGAAACAAGGCTAGAATTATAAAATATTTCCCCATCATTTTATGTGTTTATTTATTGTTTTGAAACTGTTTTAAAATCGATTATTTCATTTCCGGATTTGGTAATTGTTGTCGTTTTAACCGTTGTTTCATTAGATGATGAAGAACTTGGAGTTATACTCACATTTTCCATTTTTTTCATTAATTCACGTCCATAAGCTGCTTCGTTTTCTCTGTCTATTCTTTTTCTTTCGGCTTCGCTATTAGCCATACTTGTATTGAAAAAATAATCCATAAAATGAGAATATTCGCCGTTTAACTCTCTATATACTACACCTGAAAACTCATCCATATTATTAAAATTTCTGGTATTAACTCCGTTTTTCCATTCGCCAAAAGATACTTTTCCAGGTGTAACAACTGGAACTTGTTTTAAGGAATACAAACCACCATAGGGATCACGACCATCTTTATCATCATATTTGTATGTAGTAACGTCGGGTGCAACAACATAACCTAATCCTTCGTAGGTTCCGTTTTTGCACATTCCAAAATATTTGGTACCATCGCTATATCTTATTACACCATACCCATTTTGACAGTCCCCGGAAATACATTTTGGTTGGGCGGCTAGGAGTTTTGCATCATTTTTTTTGGCACTGTATTTATTTTCTTTCAGTTCATCATATTGAGTCCTAGATATTTCAACATTATTGTTGTCAAAACATTTTGTGTTTTTTTGACCGATGTAGAGATATTTTGCCGTCATATAATAACCATTAGGAAGTGTTTCTATTCCATTTCCCTCTAAATCTTCATGGCTATTCCAATTGCCTGTAAGTGTTATACCATCAGGATTCGTTTCTGTTCCTTCACCTTCTCTATGTCCTTTTTTCCATTGCCCTTTGTAGGTTGTTCCGTCTTTTTTAATTTCGGTACCTTCTCCATCTTTGAATCCATTTTTAAATTGTCCTTTGTAAGTAGTTCCATTATATATTTCAGTTCCCTCTCCATCTTTGCTGCGATTTTTAAATTGTCCAGTATAGCTATTTCCTATATCGTAATTCTTGGTACCAAAGCCGTTATTACAATCGCCTGAAATGCAGGTGTATGTTTTGAATTCTTGTGCAAAAGCAAGACTACTTAATCGAAGTGCTAGTATTAAAATTAAGTTTTTCATAATTATTTGTTTATGATTATTGTTCCATTGTAGTGAATGACTTTGATTCGTTTTGTCAACTCTAACTTTTAATTAATAATTTTTCAGTATTAAAGTGCTGAAAAATTGCTGAAAAATTATTCATAGTAAAACAAATTAGATTTGAATCCAATATTATCAGAATTCATTTTGGCAGTAATACCATAAATTCGTTCGCCGACTTGACAAAAAACAGGCGCTTCTGGTGTATCTAATAATGTTGGACTTATGTCGGTAATTTTAAAGGTACCTAAATCCATTTTAAACAATTTTGAAACACTTACAAAAATTACATCGTTGTGTATTGGACGATAAAAAATTGTACTATAATTGTTGGAATAAGTTGTTGGGAATTCGGCAAAAGTCCAG
This sequence comes from Flavobacterium sp., assembly GCA_035433125.1. GTDB lineage: Bacteria > Bacteroidota > Bacteroidia > Flavobacteriales > Flavobacteriaceae > Flavobacterium. Next base: position 5,226 of record DAORUG010000161.1, on the reverse strand, counting down.
GCTTTTGTCAAAGCAATTTGTTTTGTAGTCCTGTCATATTCATACATTCGCAAGGGTTCTGGTAATAAAACCCCTTTAAGTAAAAAATATACTTTGTTGGTTTTTTTGTTTAAAAAACCATTAATTTGAGAATCGCCAAAATTATATCCAATATTTGCCAAACTCCAAGCAAATAATTTGGGTGGCGCTTGATCTAAATGAAAATATCCTGTATTGTAGGGATCCCCCACTTTAGAAGCATTGACATCACTTATTTCGGCAACACTCAAGTGCATATCATAATTGCCTGTTCCATATACCAATGAACCATAATAAATTTTGAAATTGTTGGGCGATTGTTTCGAAAAATCTTCGTCCCAAACATAACCACCATTATTGAAGCCCATAGTAATCCCACTATAAGCCTCATCTTTGAAATTTGTTCTCTTCCCTGTTGGCAAATCCAGGATGGTCATTTTCCATTCGTAAGGATTATAATTCACCGATTTTTTTAGGGTATTATTCATACTGTAAGTGTAAATAACAGACGATGGATACACATTGCTATCCATTCCTAAAGTATATAACTGAACTCCGTTTTTGAAGGCACGGAATCCTCCGTTCAAATTATCAAATAAATATTCGGCGGTATCATCAGGAAAATAACTAAAAAAGCCTCCTTGCCATCCTAGTGCGCCAGAGTTCTTAGGTTCGTAATGCGAAGTTTTACTTTTTAGTACCTTCATATGAAATGGAAAGTAGGTGGTGTATCCACTGTTATTGCGACTTCCTCTAAACGATTCATAAAAACCATTATTCATATACTGCAATTCTTGGGGTTGCATCCCCCAGGAATTAATGCCCATTGTTTCTGTTTTTTGTTCGATGTGCCAATTGGTGTTTTCAGTAACTAAGGCTTTTGTCACCACTGTGGTAGGAAATTGTTCTACCGGAATTTCAATGTTTTTTACAAATGTACCGGCTGTAATGTGTTTGACATCGGCACAATTGGTGAGGTTTACCACATTAAAAGAAAAAGTTCCTGCAATTTTGGTATCGGTTAGTTCTGTAACTGTCAGCGTTCCAAAGGGTACATAGCTAGGGCATAACGAACTGTTTACCGAATTATACATCATTGAAACATCGGGCGATTTATAGGTTGCAAAACCAGAGTAGGAATTGGTTGTTGCCAAGCTATAAGTTCCTGTTGCGGTGAGGTCGTAAACTTGAAAAGCAAATTTTTGTCCTTTACTGTCACTCGCCATAATGTGCAAAACAGTATTGTCGTAACTAATACTATAATCCGACACTTTTAAGGCTGTTCCCTCGATAGTTGCGGTAATTAATCCCGCAACAGGAATAGGCGTTTCGTCTTCATTTGGTGGAGAACAAGACACCATAATTGTTGCGAAAATTGCCATTAACAGTAGATTCTTCATTTTTTTATTTTTATTTATTTGAAAATTTTTCAATCAATCGTTTTATCATTCTTATAATCCAAAACCCCAACATTGCGGTCAAAATCCACGAAATAATTGGGCTGTCTTGAAATTGCTTTTTCACCACATAAACCGCCATATCAAAGTAGGAATCAGATTTTGGGCGCAGATAATTTTTGACAACTTGAATTTCTGGTTTGGGTGTTTTTTTTACACTAAAACTATCTAAAGTATCTACCAAAATCCCTTTGACGGTATTAGAATCAGCTTTGATATTTATTTTTGATTCTTTTGAAACCGAATCCTTTTTTACTTGTTTTTGAGCATAATTGGCACTCAAAACAAACAAGAAAACAAGCATTATTATTTTTTTCATAATTGAGGAAATTGAAAGTTGTTATTTGAAATAATACATTTTTTCGTACTCAAAACCGTCCAACCGAAGCAGTTTCCTGAAATCGGAGCGACTGGGTTTTAATACTACATAAGTTGTATCGTTATTTTCAAGATTGGCATCAAAAGGAATTTTCAATAGCTTTTTAATTATTGCAAAATCACTTCGAGTGCCCAATTGCACGTATTTGTTGCTAGAAAAATCAAATTTGATGATGTTTACCTGATACTTCCCTTCTATTTCTGTATTCAAAATCAAACTCGATTTATAAATTTTGGCAGTTTCGTTTTTGGCAAATGAAAATAGTGTATCCAGTCGTTCAGTTTCCCATTGAATGCTATCGTTTTTAACCACCGTTTTGTAGGCCTTTTGGGTTGCTTTGTCGTAAACACTATTGTTTTTGAATTCCAATTCGGGTAAGGAATCCAATTGATTTTTGGTCGCATTGAAACTAGTAATTTCAATATTTATAATATACTTGGACTCCACTTTCAATAAATGTGAATAATCCCGCCCAAAAGTACCCGTGAATTTTTTAGGAAAATTAGTTACGCTTTCAATATCTGCTGGTTGAGGTTCGTCGAAATAAATATAACCGTCCGTCAGTTGGTCGTTTTTGCACGAAAACAGCATCGTTATTAAACCTAAAATTAGAATTTTGTTTCTCATCTTTTTATAAATTTGAAGTATCATACCCATACATTTCTAAATTATAATTGACCCAATACAAGGCCAGAAACCCTAGAGCTAATCCAAGAAGTAACGCGAAATAAAAAATCTTCTTCTCTTTGGAAGATAAATCCTGAATCGAAAATTTTCCGCCATTGGTAAATACCAAAAGATAGATTCCCACAACAAATAAGGCTGGCCCAATCAAAATTCCTTTGAAAGAATAATCGATAGTGTTTCCTAATTTTATTTCTTCGACTGGCGAATAAATAAAATAATAACTGCAAAACAAACCAACCAATAGTAGAAAGATACCACCTAATGATTTTTTTACAATTGATATAATATGATTTGAATTTTCCATAAATTTGATTTAAAATTGTTTTATTAAAGTAAAGCGAATTCAAGAATTCAAACTATACGCTATTTTTCGTGTTTTTTAATATTTCTTCTATCGAAAGATGTTGCCATATAAAGGGCTATTTCTTTGGCACGGTTTTCAACTGGTTTTTCAGAATACCAAAAATTTACCGTAAAAATTGTGGAATCGCCAACTTGTTTTCGTTCTATTTTCAACGACCTTCCTTTGTGATAATCAGTATAATAGGGCATAAAAATCACAGAATCGTTTTGTTGCAAATTGCCACCTGTCATTTCTGACTTTCGCAATTCGAGAAATTGTGAGGCTCGTTTCCAAACTATTTCGGCACTATCATTTTGAACCGAAAACGGATTTTTTTGTGAGTTGTATTTTTTTATTAGTTCAGGATCTACTTTAAGTGGATAAAAACACGATCTTAATAAAACTGGATATATAGGTGCAAAAACTATTAAAAGTAAAATAAAAGCGATGTGTTTTAGTTTTATTTTCATTTTGTTTGGATTTATTTAAATTATCGTTTTATTCATTTTTCTTGATGAATTTTACAAGTTTAAACGCCTTTCCTTTCCATTGATAGCAGTAAATACCGTGCTGATTATTATTTTCGGATTCGAAACCACTGCCTGCATAACCGTAAATGATGAGCAAATTGCTGTTTTTCTTGTATTCCATCATTTCGTGATTCCCCAATTCGATTCCACCTGCAGAAACACCTTGCAGTTCTACTGGAAAAAATACGTTTCCAGTTTGAGCGTCAATTAAGGCTCCTTGCCTGCAACCCGTTCCGCAACCCCAATACGTTAAAATGTATTTCCCAGCAAAATTGACCTCCGAATTTGCCAAAGCATTTCTAAGATTGGTTCTATACATTTTAGCTTCCGGATGACTTGCGAGGTTTACTTTCTTAGCTGTTTTCTTTTCTACTTTGGCTGGAAATTGGCTGTAATTGGGCAACTTTTGTGCCATACAAATGGCGCTAAAAGCAATACATAAAAGGACTATTAATCGTGCTTTATTTGACATTTTGATGGGTTATTTGAATTTTAAACGTAAACGGATTGTACTTAAAAGTTCCTTCAATACTGGCACAACAGCTAGGATCTTCGAGTTTCCAAAGTTGATAGGTTCCAGAAATAGCTGTATTAAAATCCGTTACCGAAAAAATGGCTCGTTCCACATCAGTATTGGTTTGAGTGTAAAACTCGTTTTCTATTTTTAGGGCTATTTTTTCACGAAGATTATCATTAGACAAAAAATCCTTTCCGTTAGAATAAATCAATTTCAAAAAATCGGAACCTTCATTCATTCCTGCCGCACAACTGCAACAATCACCAGCTGGAAAATAAAGCAGAACATCATTGATTTTGTCATTATTGGCATCAAAAGATTTCGACTGAATTGAATCCGTTGGAAGTCCGTAAAAGCGTTCCGGATTTTGTGTTGACCATTTATCAACATTTTCCTGGCAAGGATTTCCTACTTCGCCATTTAGAACTAATTGTTTCTTCCAAAGTTGGGTTTCGTTTTTTAGTTGTTGGTCTGGATTGGACTTATTTTCTTTTTGTTGGCAAGAAAACAGGAAAACAAAAGCAACTAAAGCGATACTATTTTTGACCATTATGGATTAAATTTAAATGTTATTTTTTACCCCAACTTTTACCAAAAACAGTAATACGGAGGTAGGTGTTATCTGCTCCAGTTTCTATTTCTAGAATATAATTTCCGTCTAAATCTTTTAGTTCCGTAACGCCTACTTTTTGGCTGTTGGTGTAATCTCTACCTTTGTAATTCCCACTTTGAACCATTGCATTTACGACGTCTAAAACTCCCGGTAATATTTCGCTTGCTTTTAGTAGTTCATTCGTATTTGCATAATCATATTTTGCAGAAAAATAGCTGGTATTGTCGTTTGAATTTATACATATTGCTTCAAGAGGCGAACCCAGCGTTTTTTGGGAAACATAATAAGCTGTTTTTCCTGTGGCATCCTTTTCAACCATTTCACCTTGAATATTCCTGAAATCGGTTCTCGATTCGACAAGTAGGATTTTAAAATTATCTAAAAGTTGATCCGTTGTTTGTGCTTCAACAGAAGAACAAACAGTTAGAAATAGTAAGGAAAGGAAAGTGATTTTTTTCATCTTAAAGGTTTTAGAAGTTATAGCCCAAAGGTGATTCATTTGTAAACACAAAAAAATACGACAATTGTCGTATTTTTTTGTGTTAAGTCTTACTAAAAATCTAGTTTACAACGAGTTTTTTGGAGGTTTTACTTCCTGCTTTTTCAATTTCCAGAAGATAAACTCCTTTGTTTAGAAATTGATTTGTAGTCGTAGTTTTCAAATCGAAATCTTTTATTTTTT
>DAORUG010000160.1:0-6808 GCA_035433125.1 Flavobacterium sp. | reverse complement strand
TGGTGTAATGACACAAATTCTGTCAAACTCCAGCAGAACGCAATTTCAAATTATGTTTTTTAATAGTTTGCCTTTTTAGGGGTTTTTAAAGGATTTAAACACAAATAGTAAAATGGAAATAAAACATTATAAAATTTCAAATTTCAAATTGAGAATGAGAACTATGTTCTATCTAATGCTGTTATTCATTCTTGGGGTTATTGTATTTATTGCAATATATAAACTCTACGGTTTTTTTAACAACAACTTTAAAGATGGATATATTGGAATTGGGTATTCATTACTTTCTGTTTATCTAATTTATTATTTCGGAACTGTTTTCAAATTATTTTTTCAATATTACAGAAATGATAAAAATCGAGAAATTAGTATTGATTTTCAGAATAATAGATTGATAATACACAATAAAGATATGGATTTTTCTAAAACCTTTACAAAGGAAAATTTACAAACTATTGAATTTAATATTTCCACAAAAGACTCAAAAAATCTTACTAGTGAATATGATTTTGTAAAGTTGATTGCAGTTGATGAAAAAGAATACTTTATTACAAATTTGATTTTGAATAGTTCTGAATTATTAGATATTTTTCCGAAAGTTAAAAGAATAATAAAATTAAACTCAATAAACTATTTAAAATAAATTGATTTTTAGTCAATTTATAAAGTCTTTAAAATCAAAACCCACAAGAACTCAAACTACATGAATTCTTGTGGGTTTTGATTTTTTAAACGATTTTTTTTGTAACATTGGTAATATGTAATGGACTTACTTTAAGGTTCTAATGTAAAACTAAAAACTATGAAAAAAATTTCTAGACGTAAATTTGTACATAATTTTGGTCTTGGGGTTGGATCAACTGCTGTAATTGCATCACTTCCCTCATTCATGACTTTGCCAGAAAACAGTAAAAATTCGTATGAAGGTAAAAAACTAAATATTGCTCTTTGTGGTTTAGGACGTTATGCGGGCTACTTAGCTGAAGGTTTAGAAATTTCTAAATATTGTCGTTTGGCAGGCATTGTAACAGGAACACCTTCAAAGGCTTTAGATTGGGGAAAAAAATATAATATTCCTGAGAAAAATATTTACAATTACCAGAATTTCGATGAAATTATTCATAATAAAGATATTGATTTAGTCTATGTTGTTTTGCCAAACGCAATGCACAAAGAGTTTGCAATTAGAGCAGCAAAGGCAGGAAAACACGTTATTGTCGAAAAACCAATGGCAATTACGGTAAGCGATTGTCAAGAAATGATGGATGCTTGCGAAAAAGCTGGAGTTCAATTAGCGGTTGGTTATCGTTTGCATTATGAACCCTATAATTTAGAAATGAAAAGATTGGGACAAGAAAAAGTGTTTGGTCAAGTTCGTTTGATAGAGACTTCTTTAGGGTACAATACGGGTGATACCATTGATTGGCATTCGAAGAAAGCATTATCTGGAGGAGGACCGCTTATCAATCTTGGGATTTATTGTGTTCAGGCAAGTCGATATATTTTGGGTGAAGAGCCAATTTCTGTAACAGCACAATTTGGACCAGTTACCAATAAAATAAAATTTGCAGAAGTAGAAGAATCGATCACTTGGCAGTTAAATTTTCCTAGCGGAGCAGTTTGTAATTCTGCAAGTTCATACAGTTGTGGGGTTGATAGGTTGTTTGCTTCAGCTGATGAAGGGTTTTTTGAGCTAAGTCCAGCTATAAGTTATGGTCCATTTAAGGGAAGGACAAGCAATGGCGATTTAAATTTTCCTGAAATTAATCAACAACAAACCCAACTTGATGAAATAGGAAAAGTAATTTTAGAAAACACAAAATTGCCGAGCCATATTACAGGCGAAGAAGGGCTTAAAGACGTTAAAGTGTTGCAAGCTATTTATGAGGCAGCAAGGACAGGCAAAAAAGTTTCTATAGTTTAAAAACAAAACCCACTAGAACTCAAATAACTTGAATTCTTGTGGGTTTTTAATCTAAAATCTAAAATGAGATTGCTTCGTTCCTCGCAATGACATTATTCTCCCAAAAACGGGTATCTATAATCTTCTGGAGTTACAAAAGTTTCCTTGATAGTTCTTGGCGAAGCCCAACGCAATAAATTTAATGCTGAACCCGCTTTGTCATTGGTTCCAGAAGCTCTTGCGCCACCAAAAGGTTGCATTCCCACAACTGCTCCAGTTGGTTTGTCGTTGATGTAGAAATTTCCGGCTGCGTTTTGCAAAGCTATAGTTGCTTGCTCAATCGAATAACGGTCTTGGCTGAAAATAGCACCAGTTAATGCGTATTCAGAAGTGGTGTCAACCAGTTTTAGAGTGTCTTCCCATTTGGCATCTTCATAAACAAAAATTGTCATTACTGGGCCGAATAATTCGGTTTCCATTGTGGTGTAATGTGGATTTGTGGTTACGATTATCGTTGGTTCAATAAAATATCCCACTGATTTATCATAATTTCCACCCACGATAATTTCGGCATCGGCATCTTTTTTGGCTTGGTCAATGAAGCTTGCCAATTTATCGAAAGAACCTTCGTGAATAACGGCAGTAATGAAATTTCCAAAATCTTCAGGAGAACCCATTTTCATTGATTTCACGTCAGTTATTAATTGTTTTTTAAGTTCTGGCCACATACTTTGCGGAACATACCCTCTCGAAGCTGCGGAACATTTTTGTCCTTGAAATTCGAAAGCACCACGAACAATTCCAGTTGCCACTTGTTTTACATTGGCACTTGGATGCGCTACGACAAAATCTTTTCCACCAGTTTCACCCACAATTCTTGGATAGGTTTTATACTTATGAATGTTGGTTCCAATTTTTGACCAAATTTCTTTGAAAACGAATGTTGAACCGGTATAATGGATTCCGGCAAAATCAGGGCTTGCCAAAACGGTATCTGTAATCATTACGGGATCTCCAAAAACTACGTTGATAACACCATCAGGAACTCCAGCTTCTTTGAAAACATCGATGATGATTTTGGCAGAGAAAACTTGACTGTCACTTGGCTTCCAAACTACGACATTACCCATCATTGCTGCACTTGCAGGAAGATTTGCTGCAATGGCTGTAAAATTAAAAGGAGTGATGGCGCAGACAAAACCTTCGAGCGGACGGTATTCCAATCGGTTCCAAACATCGGAAGTTGATTTGGGTTGGTCGCTATAAATTTGGGTCATAAATTCTACATTATAACGCAAGAAATCAATCAATTCGCAAGAAGCATCAATCTCAGCTTGGAAAATATTTTTGGATTGCGCAATCATTGTTGCAGCATTTATCTTTGCTCTGTAAGGTCCGGCAATCAATTCGGCGGCTTTGAGGAAAATGGCAGCACGTTGTTCCCAAGCCATATTGGCCCATTTATTTTTGGCTTCGAGACAATTGGCAATGGCTTTTTCGATATGTGATTTTTCGGCAAGGTGATAGGTTCCCACAACGTGTTTATGGTCGTGTGGAGCTGTCATATTTCGGGTATTTCCGGTTCTGATTTCTTCACTTCCGATGTATAGCGGAACATCGATATTTGAATTCCACATTGTTTTATAAGCAGCGAGAACGGCAGCTTTTTCGGGAGAATTGGGTGCATACGATTTTACGGGTTCGTTTACGGCTTTTGGCGCATTGAAAAATCCTTTAAGCATATCTTTATTTTTTTGAGAATTAGAAAATTTTCACAAAAGTACAAAGGATTGTTTTAAAAATCCGCAATTAATGGTTTAAATCTGATGATTCTATTTTTGGATTTAGCCCAGATCGAAATGAAAACCCCGGACTGAGAAAAGCTATTTTTTCTTGTAATTGTAGAGCGACCAAAGGAAGCTCCTACAATTGCATTAGAAAAAAAGATTTTTGAAGGAGGAGTTGTAATGGAGAGCTGGAAATAGCTTCTAAAAAAATTATGACTTTTTAAGTAAACTAAAAAGTTTTTTTAAACCATTAAGAAATTAAGGTAATTAAGTTTAAAATAGTTATTATCAAAGAACTTTTTATAAGTCAAAAACTTTGGATTGATATAAAAAAAGATAAAAAGGTGTTGATGAGATTGCTTCGTTCCTCGCAATGACAATTAATTCATTGCAAACGGCGCACACAATTTGAATGTAGGGACGATTACTTTGAAATTTTTTGTGGAGGTAAAATTGACCATATTGAAATAGCCTTTCATTGCTCCATAAGGTGAAGCCAAAAGGCAACCAGAATTGTAAGTGTGCAATTCGCCAGGTTTTAAAACAGGTTTTTTGCCAACAACACCTTCGCCATCAACCACTTCGTTGCTGTTTAAGGAGTCGAAAATTTCCCAATGACGCGAAATTAATTGTACCGAATCCTTACTGTGGTTTTCGATGGTAATTTCGTAACTAAAGGCAAAATGAATCTTGTAGTTTTTGAAGTAAGTGCCTTCAAAACTAGTCAAAACCGATATTTTTATGCCTCTTGTGATTTGAGAAACCATAGCAAAGTATTACGAATGAGTTTAATAATCGCAAATTTACAAAAAAAAGGGTTAGTTGTGCTTTTTTGAGAAATGTTTTTTAATTGGTGACTACATTTGAATTTGCAGTGGCTTTTCCTATGACTTTTTGGTAGCGGTCATTGTTTTCGCGGTAATACACTAAAATGGTGTAATCGTTTTCCGTTTGCCAAAAATTGCCGTCTACTGCATTTTCTGCATCGATGTTTCCTTTGTCGTCGGCGATTTGGTATTGAAAATTGGTAAATCCTTGTTTGATGAGAATGGCTTTTTCGTAGGTGTTTTTTTCTTTGTTGAAATCCATTTTGTATTCGGGTGATAAGCTGTAATTATTGAACATTCCCGTAATATAAATGCCTTTATTTTTCATAAAAGTAGGAGCCGAAAGACTAAAATATACCCAAGCATAATCGGCTTCAATTTCGTTTTTAACAGCACCAAGGTTGCGAACCACAAAATTTCCATTCACATCCGGAGTTACGGAATACGGGTAATTTCCTCTTGCATTATTGGTGTATAAATTTGAATTGTATATTCCATTGCTGGAATCTATTAGGGAGATATTGTTACCCGCGGATCTGATATTGCTGTTGTCAAAATATAAAAACTCATTTCCTGCCCAAAATTGAGTTTCTGTATCGTATTTGTAAATTAATTCATTTCCTATCGTGTATTGCGGAACGATGTTTTTGATAGCGTTATTAAATTGTCCGTTTTGAAATAAAGCTATTTTTATATTCTTCAAAGGAGTTTGAAAATTGATAATAAGCGACTGTATCGAAAATTCGATATTGTGTTTATAATCTAAATAATTTGCGGTTCTGGCTCGCCTAATTTGCATAGGAATAGTTACGAGATCTTCGTAAACGATGAATTTCCTTGACAAAATGACCTCTCGACTTTCGTCTAAAATTTTCAGGATATAATTCCCACTGATGCGTAATTGCATAAACTGATTGGGAATAGGTAATATGTAATGCGAATAAATTTGCAACGTATTGATGGAATTCTCGTATTGTATGATTCTTTGTCCGTCGAAACCTTTCATATACTCGGTTTTTGGGATATCTGTTGGATTCCAATTGTAGTCACAATGCACAATTTCGAAATAATAATTGGCCTCATTTCCAAATAAATCATCAAATTGAAATTGGAAACCATCGCCTAATTTGAATATTGGTACGACATTTTCGTTGCTTTGTACAAAAGAAACGGTTTTGATATTATAAGGCGGAAGAACTTCGGTTTGTGTTTGTGCAACTGCCGATGTGACAATAAAAATCAATGCTATTCTTCGAAAAATATCTTTAAACATAGTGTTTTGTAATTGGTAGATTGTAAATATAACGAAATATAGGTCAATATTATTGGAGCGATTTAGAGAAACTTAAGGCTTACTGCTTTTGCTTTTGATAATAAAACGCAGGAAGAAATAACAGTAAAAAAATAGGTTGAATCAGAAATCGTCTCACATAGAAGAGCCCCATTTTGTTGGTTTCTCCGTTATTTAAAAGAATAAAAAAGAAGGCTGCCAACAGCATTACAAAAAAAATAAAATACAAAACCGAAGCAAATTTTACAGCATCGATATCTTTGAACAAAACGTAAATTATTGCTAATGACAATGCAGTATTTAGAAAATATCTGAAAAAGAAACCAAAAATTAATTGCAGATTATCGATTTCTGGAATTGGTAAATTATAATAATCCCCTTTGAAATAATCCAAAAAAGGATCGTAAAACAAGCTGTCTTCGTAGGCTCGAATTAAAACCAAAGCCACTACAAATAATAGCGCCAATGCAATTCTTACTTTATGATTGAATAGTTTTTTTAGCATATTTTGAAAATTTATTGACCCAAATAATCCACAACACAAAAACTACTCCATAAATAAACAAAGGAAACAAAACGCCGTGCAAAAAATGTTGCTGTTCTGGATAATAAAACATCAAAACGCACAAAAGTGCAATTCTAAATACGTTCAGAATATGAATGAGAATGCTTCCGCCAATGATATACAAAATGGTAGCTTTGATTTTTCCCGAAAAGGCAACGATGAATGAAATAAACAAAATGATTACACTTAATGCGTTACAGCCTTCTATAATTCGAGCTATTGATTTTTGATTGTAATATAAATTTACTGCGGGTTCTTTTGAATTTGGAAAGGTTTTTACATCAGCATTAAAAAAAAGCAACACATCCTCTGTTTGTTGAGCAACTAGTTTTGTAAAGCTATCCGTTTCATTTTTTTTTACGTCAAATTGTCCAAGATAGATTTGATATACAAATGTCAAGAGTAAGTATGTGAGTAAAAATTTGCCTAAAAACA
>DAORUG010000159.1:0-6827 GCA_035433125.1 Flavobacterium sp. | reverse complement strand
TTTTACTACATCCGAAACGTTTTCTGTACGTTCCCAAGCTAGTTCCGAAACGTGAAGCAATACTTCGTTTCCAGGAGCTGCAAGATATTCTACAACTGCACCAAAATCAAGCATTTTGATTACTTTCACATCATAAGCTTCGCCCATTTGTGGTTTGAAAGTGATAGATTGGATTTTGGCCAATACCGCTTCAATTCCAGCAGGATCTGTTCCAAGAATTTCGATAACTCCTTTCTCGTCCACTTCGTTGATTACGATAGTTGTTCCTGTAGCTTTTTGTAATTCTTGAATTACTTTTCCACCAGGTCCAATCAAAGCACCAATAAAGTTTCCTGCAATTGTTCTTGTAATAATTTTTGGAGCATACGCTTTAACATCTGCTTTTGGGGCAGCCAAAGTATCGGTAATTTTTCCAAGGATGTGTAAACGACCTTCACGAGCTTGAGCCAAAGCTTCTTCCATGATATGGTATTTCAAACCTTCGATTTTGATGTCCATTTGACAAGCTGTGATTCCGTCAGCAGTTCCAGTTACTTTAAAGTCCATATCTCCCAAGTGATCTTCGTCACCCAAAATATCCGACAATACAGCAAAACGATCTCCGTCAGTAATCAATCCCATTGCAATTCCAGAAACTGGTTTTACCATTTGAATACCAGCATCCATCAAGGCTAATGTTCCAGCACAAACTGTTGCCATAGAAGAAGAACCATTCGATTCTAATACTTCTGAAACCAAACGAATTGTGTAAGGACATTCAGCAGGAATCATGTTTTTCAAAGCTCTTTGAGCCAAGTTTCCGTGACCTACTTCTCTTCTTGAAGTTCCTCTAAGTGGTTTTGCTTCTCCTGTAGAAAATGGAGGGAAGTTGTAATGCAAGTAGAATTTCTCTTCACCTTGTTCCGATGGAGAATCTATTTGATTGGCTTCTCTTGAAGTTCCCAAAGTCACTGTTGCCAATGCTTGAGTTTCTCCTCTTGTAAATATTGATGATCCGTGTACAGAAGGTAAATAATCAACCTCAGCCCAAATAGGACGAATTTGATTTGTTTTTCTTCCGTCTAAACGAGTTCCTAAATCTAGGGTTACGTTACGAACGGCTTCTTTGTTAGTTTTGTAAAAATATTTACCAACTAAATCACCATTTGCTGCCAATTCTTCTTCGGTAAATAATGCTTTTACTTCTTCTTTTACTGCTGCAAATGAAGCTGTTCTTTCTTGTTTAGAAGAACCTACTTTTGCAATATCGTAGATTTTATCGTAAGCTGCAGCTTTTACTTTAGCGTAAATTGCTTCGTCTTCTCTTTCTTCTTCGTAAGTTCTAGTTTCTTTTTTCCCCACTTGTGCAACCAATCTTTCTTGAGCTGCAATTTGAAGTTTAATGGCTTCGTGAGCAAATTTAATCGCTTCAACCATTTCTAATTCTGAAATTTCTTTCATCTCACCTTCTACCATTGCGATAGAATCTGTCGAAGCACCAATCATCATATCGATATCTGATACTTCTAATTGAGCGCGACTTGGATTGATGATGAATTTTCCGTCAACACGTGCAACACGTACTTCAGAAATTAAAGTTGAAAAAGGAATGTCAGAAATAGCAAGTGCTGCTGATGCGGCTAAACCTGCTAATGCGTCTGGCATTACATTTTCGTCATGAGACATTAATTGAATCATAACTTGAGTTTCGGCGTGGTAATCATCTGGGAAAAGTGGACGTAATACACGGTCAACTAATCTCATTGTCAATACTTCGCCATCTGTTGGTCTTGCTTCTCTTTTGAAAAATCCACCAGGAAAACGTCCTGCTGCTGCAAATTTTTCACGATAATCTACCGTTAAAGGTAAGAAATCCACTCCTGGACTTGCTTTACGGGCCGATACTACAGTTGCAAGCAACATAGCATTCCCCATTTGAACTACTACTGAACCGTCGGCTTGTTTAGCCAATTTTCCGGTCTCGATTGAGATGCTTCTGCCATCTCCTAAATCGATAATCTCTTTTGAAACTTTTGGAATCATAATTTTTTTTTGTGATTAAACAATGGATTTTAGTTGTGTTGTAGTTGTTGTTGTTGCGTAGTTAATGCCTAAAACCCAATGAAAAACCAAACTTTTTTTAAATGTAAAAAACTCAAAAGATTTGTAATGTCTTTTAAGCTTTGTGTAAAAACAAAAAGAGGCACTTGCGCACCTCTTTATATATTGATTATTTTCTAATACCCAATACTTTGATAATCTCACGATATCTGTTGATTTCTTTCTTTTTCAAGTAATCAAGCAACGATCTTCTTTTACCTACTAATAGTACCAATGAACGCTCTGTGTTGTAATCGTGACGATTTTTTTTCAAGTGCTCAGTAAGGTGACTAATTCTGTGTGTGAATAGTGCGATTTGTCCTTCTGCAGATCCTGTGTTTTCTGCTTTTCCTCCGTGTTTAGCGAAGATTTCTTCTTTAACCTCTTTTGTTAAATACATTCCAATATTATTTAAATGATTATTATGTATGAATCAAGATTTTCTTAATTCGTGTGCAAAGGTAGATTATATTTTTTGATTTGCAAAGGCTAAGGAAATTTAAATTCCAATATTATAGCATTTTGAAAACCTATTCTTTGATTTATGCTACACAACTTCACAAAGAAAATTATTTAGAATTATTAGATTTTTTAGTATTCAGGTTAAAAATTTTAATTGCAAATTGTTTGCCTAAATCAATAAATCCGTTGTTATCATAATGATATCGGTCTGAATATTTATAGCTATTTGTAGTTCTTACAATGGCAACATTGGGTTGGGTTGCGGCAAATTTTTCTTGACAATATTGAACCAATTCACCAAATTTCCAAACTTTTCCACCTTCAATATCGCCAGAATCTGATATTTTTCCGATTACAATAGGCAAATCATTATTTCTAAAAGTGGCTCGCATCAAATCCATCAACCTTTTCAAATTGGAATAATATTGATTTGCGATGGCTTCTGTTTTATCGGCATCACTTTCGCCTTGCATCCAGATGATACCACTTGGAATCAAAACATCTTCGACTCCATCGCCGTTTATGTCTTTTACAGCCATAGCATCATTGACGGTTTTAAGAAAATAATCGTATTGATTCATCCCTTTTCCTCCTTTAAAATCAGGTTCCCAAGCACCAAAACTCGTGGTTCCAACGCTATCTATTGATGAACCATTTCTAGCATATTTTATGAAAGCTAGTTTTTGGTTAGGATATAATTCTTGTAATTTTTTGGCTAACGAAAGTTCTACTCCAAATCTATCGGAAAGTATGTTCTTTTTCCCATCTGATGAAAAACCTGATCCGTGACCGGGTTGCAGCAAATCCCATTTCCCTAAACCACCGCTTTTATCATTATCTACAACAGGGTTTCCTTGATAAATAAAAAAATCTTTATTCTTTTTCTTTAGAGAATCTGGTAAATTTTTGACATAACCAAAACCTTCCATATTGGACTGACCACCCAAATAAAATACTTTGATGCTGTCTTTTTTAATTTGTGCCAGAAGCATAAATGGCATTAGAAGAAATATTAAAATGGATTTCATAGTATATAAATTATAAAAAAACGAGATAGATAAATTTTTGTATTCTAATAAACCAAGGTCTGAATTCCGTGGGCTGGAATTACCACAACTGTTTTTTCTGAGGCTACAATCAAATTATAAGTAACACTTTTATTGGTTTGATTCATTACTACAGTTACCATTTTTCCGTCAACATTCAGAAATGAGGTGCTCAATAAGTCGCTTCGGCTCACTGAAGTACTCACTCTTTTAGCATCTACACGAATAAATTTTGAAAAATGACCAATATAATAATAACTCGGCGTGTAAATTAATTCTCCTGAGACCGTATCGGCGTGGATGGGCGCGAAACAAAAATTACCTACGTGATTTGGACCTCCGTTTTGGTCTAAAAGAATATTCCAATCGGTCCAACCTACTGTTCCGTTATTGAAATCGTTAATCATAGAAGTACCATATCGTTCACCATTTGCCCAGAATTGGTATTTTTTGGCATCAAATTTTTCGACACAACCTTCGGTGAATAATAAATTTTTAGTGGGATGATCCTCATGAACTTTACGAACATTTTCAAACATCGGAGCGCCACCTGACCAATTTTCATACCAATGAAATCCCATTCCCCAAGCATATTTTGAAGCTTCTGGATCAGAAAAAATAATATTAGCTCTATGTGTCATTAAATCGCGATTGTGATCCCAAACTACAATTTTCTTATCCCCTAAACCTTCTTTTTTCATTGTTGGTCCCAAGAAATTTTTCAAGAAATCTCTTTCAGCCTCAGCACTAAAAATACAGGATTCCCAAGTTTGAGTAGCCATTGGTTCGTTTTGAACCGTAATTCCCCAAATAGGCATTCCTTCTTTTTCGTAAGCTTTGATAAATTTTGTATAATAATTAGCCCAAGACTGATAATATTCCGGGAGCAAAGTTCCTCCTCTTAGCATATTGTTAGTGTTTTTCATAAAGGCAGGCGGACTCCAAGGCGATGCATAAAGTGTTAATTTCCCACCAGCTGTTTTGATAGCTTCTTTGATCATTGGAATGCGAAATTGTCTGTCGTGATCAATATTGAAAGTCTTTAAATCCTTGTCTCCTTCTTTGATATAAGTATAGCTTCCGCTGGCAAAATCAGAACTGTGAATCGTAGTTCTTAGTAATGAATAACCAATTCCTTTTTCTTTATCATAATAGGCA
This sequence comes from Flavobacterium sp., assembly GCA_035433125.1. Taxonomy (GTDB): domain Bacteria; phylum Bacteroidota; class Bacteroidia; order Flavobacteriales; family Flavobacteriaceae; genus Flavobacterium. Next base: position 2,082 of record DAORUG010000159.1, on the reverse strand, counting down.
TTCATAAATTCTTTTTGCTTGTCTTTGGATAATTTTGCAAAAACCTCAGCGCTGGCATCCGTTATTGCCCCTCCGATTCCGAAGAACTTTTGGAACGTTTTTGTTGGTTCCACAAAAACAGAAACCTCAATTTCTAATGGTTGTTTTGAAGGAACAAAAGTTAAAATATCGGTTTGAGTCAATCTCAATTTTGTGCTATCTGCAGTAGTATAAACTGTAATTTTTTTATTTTTTGTAGAAAAGGATTTAGATAGATCCGCTTTTTTTTGCTGAGAAAAAGCAAAAAGAGAGACCATCAAAAGTACTGTTGCTGTTGTTATTTTTTGCATGATATTATATTCTATTTTTTTCTGTTATTTACCAAATATAGGTTCCCACCGAACCCGCTTCTAATGATGTTGCAATCCACTTGCCGTTGTATTTAATATTAAATATTTCAGAAGCGTTTCCATCATTTTCTACAATTAAAACTTTTTTTCCTTCGGGCGTTTTAAAAGCAACATTTTGCAAATTACCACTCAAGTTACTTGCAATTCTAACTGAACCTGCCGATACAAATTTTGATGCGTGGGCAATAATATAATACCCCACATTTCTGGTAAAACTATCACTACTCACAACAGTCAGGGCGCCTTTGCAAGTGGTGCAACCACCGGGAGTATTTGGACCAAAAGAAGCGTTATTGGCCAAATTCCATTCTAATGCATTTTTACTCCAATTGCGCATCGAGCCAATTACAACATTTCGTAAATGCCATTTTAAATCACCGTCGAATGTCCCTGAAGAGCCTGTATATTGCTCAGTAAAATAGACATTCTTGTTCGGGAATGCATTATGAACAGTTGACAATGCATTAATATCTCCTTCATACAAATGAAAGGCTGAGCCGTCAATATACGGATAGGCTGCAGCGTCATTTAAAATAGCTATTGGATATTCTGGTTTATTACAATTATGATCGTAGGTAATGATTTTAGTATTCAAATTTGCATTATGGAAAACTGGTCCTAAATGATTTTTAATAAAATCGGCTTGTTGAGAAGCTGTCATCAACATACTTGGATTATTCCCCGGATGGAGAGGTTCATTTTGAGGAGTTATGGCGTCAATAGTAATTCCTTCGGCTTTCATTTGTTGAATATATTTCACAAAATATTGGGCATATACTCCATAATATTGAGGTTGTAAACTTCCACCAATGAAACTGTTATTGTCTTTCATCCAAACGGGTGGAGACCAAGGTGTGGCCAGTATTTTGATATTTGGATTGATTGCCAATATTTCTTTCAACATTGGAATCACATCATTTTTATTAGGAGCCAGGCTAAATTTTTCCAAATTCAGATCTGTTTGTCCGTTTGACAAATCATCATAAGTGAAAGGCGCCGAGTCCAAATCTGAAGCTCCGATACTAATCCTGAGATAACTCACCGAGATTGAATTTTGGCCAGAACCAAATAATTCTTGTAATAATTCTTGTCTCTTTTGTGCATTTAACTGATTTATTACTTGAGCACTTCCTCCAGTCAAAGTGTATCCAAAACCATCAATACTTTGAAAAGTTTTTGTCTCATCTACCTCTATATTAAGATAATTATTAGGCGTTGTGCTAAAGGCTAAAATCGAAGATTGCTTTTGAAGCATTACGCTCTGATTCCCTTTTGTTAACCAAAAATCCATTTCATTTGTAACCACAGGAGGAACTGGTGTAGGGTTAGTAGGACTAGGAGCATCAGCAGACGATGAACATTGAGAAAGCATTGCCGAGGCTGTAATTAGAAGAAAAATATTCATAGTCTTTTTTATAGTATTCATAATTTATTTAAAATTTATTTCAGATTAAACAAGCAAAGGATAGATGGATATTTAAATCTATTGCATCACTCAAAACAGCCTGTTTTTTCACTTTTAAAGCACTGTGTTTAGATATGAAAACACAATATATTTGCTTTATTATTGGTTCTTTGTGCTTAAATTCATTGAATGTTCACGAAGGAGCAAAGGGTTTTTCCTTTGATATTTCCCTGCAATCATCCATTTTTTATTTTAGTATTCGCTCTTCATTTAACCCTGACTTGAAAT
>DAORUG010000158.1:0-6837 GCA_035433125.1 Flavobacterium sp. | reverse complement strand
CCAATGTTCCTTGTTTTTTTCGACCAAAACGATGAATAATCTGTTTTTCAAATGCTTTCTGCTTTCCTGACTTTGGTTTAAATACAACCATTGAATCAATTCGGCAGGATTATTTTTTGCGTAAGCTACCGTTTGGTTAAAACCAATTGGAAAAACGGTTGTTTTGTGGTCAAAGCAAGTGGTATTTATTGTAAAATCAATTAATTTGTCGAATTTATTTATGTTAGGTGTTACTTTTTCGTGCAAGGAAAATAGGTTTTCAACGGCTTCGGCTGACCAAAAATTATACCATCTATTCAAGGCGTAATCGCGAACTGTTTCATCAAATGAAGTTGTTTTTTCTAATAATTTTTCAAAAGAATAAGTTGTGTAAATAAAACTTGTTTTTGCATCCCAATCGTCGGATTGTTTTCGTCCCCATTTGTAGGGATGAGCCAATCGTTTTTTCAATTCGGTTTCAACTCGTAATAAATCCATAATTTAAAATCATTTTTGAATTAAAGCTGAATTGGCATTTGAAAAAAAATAATTAGATAATTTCAATTTTTATTTACTTCTTAAAACAATCAATAATTTGGTAAGCAACCCTTAAAGCTTCTGTTGCTTGTTCCAAAGTTACAACTGGAGTAGTGTCATTATTGATGGCATCGGCAAAGGATTCCAATTCGTCGAGAATGGCGTTGTTTTGCTCCACATCGGGATTCGAAAAGTAGATTTGTTTTTTTACACCTTCGGCATTTTGTAGAATAATATCAAAATCTCCAGGAATTTCGGGAGCATCTTTCATTTTTACCACCTCACATTTTTTCTCCAAAAAGTCCACTGAGATGTAAGCATCTTTCTGGAAAAAACGTGATTTACGCATATTTTTAAGGGAAATTCGGCTGGCAGTTAAATTAGCAACACAACCATTTTCGAACTCAATTCGAGCATTGGCAATATCGGGAGTTTCACTAATTACCGAAACTCCACTGGCGTGAATTTCTTTCACTTTCGAATTCACAACACTTAAAATAGTATCAATATCGTGAATCATTAAGTCCAAAACCACAGGGACATCGGTTCCACGAGGATTGAATTCAGCTAAACGATGGGTTTCAATAAACATTGGGTTTTCAATCATATTTTTGGTCGCTTTGAACGCAGGATTAAATCTTTCGACGTGACCTACTTGACCTTTTACGTTATATTCTTTGGCTAAAGCAATGATTTCTTCGGCTTCGGCAACAGTATTAGAAATGGGTTTTTCAATAAAAACGTGTTTGCCCGATTTGATGGAAACTTTGGCACATTTGAAATGCGAAAGTGTGGGCGTTACAATATCGATAACATCGACGGCGTGGATTAGAGTTGCGATTGTGGAGAACTGTTTGTACCCAAATTCGTTGGCCACTTTTTCTCCATTTTCTTGGTTTTCGTCATAAAAACCAACTAATTCATATTTTTCGGATTGTTGTAATAATCTCAAATGTATTTTTCCGAGATGCCCAGCACCTAAAACGCCTACTTTTAACATAAAAATGATTTTCAACAAATATAAAATTTATTTGTTTATTGTTTAAATTTTGTTGTTTAAAGTTTTGGAAATTGTTACTTGATTTTTGAAATTTTTAAGTTTAATTTTACCGAAATAAATCACCACAAATTTTGAAAAATACTGATAAACATCAAGGACTTCGCAATCAATTAGTAAGCCTTTTGAAAGAAAAAGGAATTGTTGACAAAGGTGTTTTGGCTGCAATAAATAAAATACCGAGACATCTTTTTTTAGATTCTAGTTTTGAGGATTATGCCTATCAGGACAAAGCTTTCCCAATTGGAGAAGGGCAAACTATTTCCCAACCTTATACTGTGGCTTTTCAAAGTCAATTATTGGAAGTAAAGAAAGATGATAAAATTCTTGAAATAGGAACAGGTTCTGGCTATCAAACGGCTGTTTTATTTTTGATGGGAGCCAAGGTGTATAGCGTAGAAAGACAAAATAAGTTATTTAAACAGACCCAAAATTTGTTGCCAAAATTAGGTATAAGGCCTAAACATCTTTCTTTTGGTGACGGCTATAAAGGATTGCCAGATCACGCTCCTTTTGATAGTATAATTGTCACCGCAGGTGCACCGATAATTCCACAAGCTTTGATGGCTCAGCTAAAAATAGGAGGAAGGCTTGTAATTCCGCTAGGCGAAGAAGTTCAAATTATGACTTTGCTTATCAGGAAAAATGAAACTCAGTTCGAAAAACACGAATTTGGAGATTTTAAATTTGTACCGTTGTTGGAAAATAAAAATTAGTATGATTGTCTGTAAATCTGTGTCAAAATAAATTTATTTTTCAGGATTAATAAAACAAATCCCGTCAAGTTTAAAACAAGACGGGATTTTTTATTGACCAATGATTTCGAGATAACGGGCTAAACTTTCTTTCTCGTTTTGAGCGATAAACAAGAGAAAATCTTCCTTGTTTTTTTTAGTTTGAGCAGTTTCCAGTGCATTGTAATACTGCATTCTAGAATCATAATCGCCTTTTATATTAGCAATTACATAGCCATTTTGCAATAGAACAAGATTCATTATCAAACGCGAAGTTCTGCCATTTCCATCTATAAATGGATGAATGGTAACCAAACGCTCGTGAAGTTCTGCTGCCAAAACTATTGGATGCAAAGTATTTTTATTGGTTTCAAACCAAATAAAAAAAGCTTCCATTTCTTTGGAAACCAAAAAAGGTTGCGGCGGCATATAAGAACTTCCTTTAATCATTACTTGTACACGGCGGTAACGACCAGCATCTTCAGGATTAATGCCACGAAGAATCAAGTTATGAACGGACAAAACTTCTCGCTCATTGAGAGTAGTGTTTTTATCTATCAAATGCTTGATATAGGCAATCGCTTCCTGATGATTGATTACTTCTAGATGCTCACGCATACTTTTTCCAGAAATGGTCAAACCCTCGTTAATAACCAAATCAGTTTCGCGAAGTGTCATAGTGTTTCCTTCGATGCGATTGCTTTCAAAAGTATATTCAAGTTCCAATGCTTGAGCAATTCTATAGCTATCAAATTGACGAAATTGATCTAGTTTTGCTTTCAAAGCATCTATTTCATTAAGAATAGACAATAAATTTTTTGAAATAGATTTTTTTACAGTAACATAGCTGTTTTCCATTTCTTCGCGAACCATATTCATTGCTTTTAAGGCAAACTCATCTTGTCCGATTTCGTAAATAATTTTCTCTTTCAGCCAAGCTACCATTAAGGATTCAAAGTCGATTTCTAACAAAGATGCTAATTTTATAATTTGATCTTTGGTTGGTTTTCTAGAACCGTTTTCGAATTTACTGATTAAGGCTTGGTCAATTCCTAAAAGTTGAGCCACTTCTCTTGTCTTTAATCCTTTTTGCTCTCTTGCATTTTTGAGTAGTGTTTTCATTATTAGTTATGTTTTTAATTGTCTTGACAAATTTAGTCATAAATTTTCATATAAAAAAAATAATACCTAAAATTTTAAGTAATATTTTTTTTAAGTTTAAATCTGTTTGAGATTTAGTATTTATTTTTTAGGAACAAATCCATCTTTTTTCATTTCTTGCATTACAGTAGCAATGATACTATCAACCAATAAACCTACATCTGAACCAGTTGTTGATTTTGTAGTTCCAGTCCAAACTAATTTGTCAGATTTTAATGAAAAAACGTTGGTTTCAACCAAGTATGAGGTTGTATCTTGATAATATCCTGGGTCATAATATACAGGAGAATACATTCCGTACCAACCACCAAAACCGCCATAAGCTCCGTAACCGCCATACATACCGCCATAACCTCCATAATACATAGAAGTATTTGTGCCTGGAACATAATTGGTTTCTTTTACGGTATCCACTAGACGCATAGTTACAACTGCGTCATAATTTTCATCTTTAAGAATTTTTAATTTTTGTTCTTTAGATAATTCTAAACTAGTTCCATTCAAAATGGCATAAGAAGAATGAAATTTTGGGCCAATAGCCGCAATTCTATTTTCGGTGATTCTTCTAGTCGCTTCATTTTTTACTAAAGCTACCACTAATATTTTTTTGAATTCGGTATTTGCATTGGTAGTTTCTGGATCTTTCCAACTGCTTACAATTGCTGTTCCACTGCTGCAACTTGCTAGAAAAACTAATGACATAGCAATAAAAAATTTCTTCATAATTTTATTTTGTTAGATGTTAATTACTGTAAAAATAGAAATAAAATCAGAAAATCCTTTTTAAAAATAAAATATTGTATAAAATTTATTTCTAAAAAGATTTTTTTATTCTATCGAGGTCTCGTTTAGTATCTTGTTCTTTAAGCGATTCGCGCTTATCGTAAGTTTTTTTACCTTTGCAAAGTCCAATTTCGAGTTTTGCCATTCCTTTTTCGTTGGTAAATAATTTCAAAGGAACAATAGTCAAACCTTTGGCTTGAACACTTCTTGCCAAACCTTTGAGTTCTCGTTTATTCAACAAGAGTTTGCGTTCGCTTCTGGCTTTGTGGTTGAATTGATTTCCAAAAGCATATTCTTCGATATAAGTATTGATGGCAAAAAGTTCGGTACCACTAAATTCGCAGAAACTCTCCGTAATATTGGCTTTTCCTAACCGAATCGATTTTATTTCGGTTCCGGCCAAAACGATTCCAGCCGTAAATTTTTCGATTATTTCATAGTCGAAACGGGCTCTTTTATTAAGTATGTTGATTGTTTTTAGCATCGGATGGCAAATGTAGATACAATTGAATGAAACACCAAAGAAATATATAAAAATGCCATAAATTTGCAATATGGAAAAGCAACAATCAAAAGATCCGCTACACGGAATTACGCTGCAAAGAATTTTGGAGCAACTTGTCGAATTTTATGGGTTCGACACTTTGGGTGAATTGATAAAAATTAAATGTTTTACAGATAATCCAAGTATAAAATCGAGTTTGACTTTCTTAAGAAAAACAGATTGGGCAAGAAAAAAAGTCGAAGAATTGTATGTAAGAACAATTCCTAAATTTAAAATTTAATTTAAACGGTAGGAAATCATAATTCCACCTCGGTATGGCAGCCAATCTCCGCTTATATTCCAATGTTCGGCGGTTTCATACCTGCCTGGAGTTCCGTCATTATAGCGTCCGTGATAATATCCTTGATGCCAACCACCTCCAACAAAAAAATCTAGCATTAATCTATCATTTAGTTTTTTCTCGTATCCAATCGTTCCTCCAAATTTGTATCCAAAACCATCTTCGTACATATTAGAATCCCAATAGTTCCATTTTTGTAGTTGGTATCGATCAGCTCCAGCGTGTCCGCCAAAATAAAAGCCATTGTATTTTTCATGAAAATGATAGCGAACTTCAGCTATTAAAGAATAAAATTTCATTGGATGATGTCCATTAAATGATTCCCAAAAAGAGGCCATAACGTCAGCTTGAAATGTGAATTTTTTTCCAATACTGGTTTCTACTCCAAAATTGGGTACTAATACTAAGGCCGTTACAGCATTCCCTTTTATATAAGTTTGACTTTGTGAAAAAATAGAAATTAATAGGAAAATAAAAACGAAAAGTTTTTTCATAGTAAGTTTTTGTAGTTTCAGGAATCTTTTGGTTTGACCAAATTATTTTGATGTGGCGAAAATATAAAATTTTTCCGAGAAAATAGAAATTAGTGTTGATTCAAAATGGAATAAATTACAGTATCTAAAAAACGACCATCATAAAATTCATTTTCCTTTAAATGTGCTTCTTTTACAAAACCATTTTTTTGCAAGACTTTCTCCGATGCAAAATTTTCGGGGTCAATAATAGCTTCAATCGAGTGCAATTTCATCACTTCAAAACCATAATTTACAACTTCATTTATAGCTTCTGAAATGATGCCTTTTCCTTGATATTCAGGAAGTAACATATAGCCAATTTCAGCTCGAAAATACTCGGGTCTTATTCTGTAATGACCAATAATTCCTATTAGTTTTGGATTGCCTTTTAGAGTAATGGCCCAATTTATTCCTTCGTTAGAATCTATTTTTTCATCAATCATAGCAATATGTGCCAAGGCCTCCTCCTCGGTTTTTAGCAAAGGTCTAGGAATGTATTTCATCACTTCTTGATCTGACCGAAGTGCGAAAATTTCGTTCACATCTTCCTTTACAACTCGACGTAAATACAAACGCTCGGTTTCTAGGTTTTGAAAAGGCGAAAAATTAATGTCTAACATATTTTACAAAATTTCAATACTATAATTGGATTCGAAAGTTTCCTTTTTTTCCAAAAGCTGAATTCCTTCTTTTTTTGAAAAATCATCATATTCATTTAACGTATCCGAATAGCCAAACCAAGGTTCAATACACAAAAAAGGAGCATTTACAACTGTCCAAATACCTAAATTTGGAAAATCTGTAAAATTTACTTTCAATATTGGATTTGTATTTTTAAAAATGGTAATCGATTTAGATTTTAAGGTTTTAAATACCAAAGCATCTTTTTCAAATAACTTATAATTCAAACCAAGTTGACTATTATCAAGTTTAAGTTCATTCGAATTATTCGAAATTAAACCTTCTTCAAGAAGATAATATTTTAAAATTTCATCTTGTTGAAATTCAAGGCCATACTCTTCAAAATTTCCTGGCAAGGCAAATGCAGGATGTGCTCCAATAGCAAACGGCATTATAAAATCATTTTTATTAATGACCTTATAATCAATATTTAATTTATTGTCTTTCAGGGAATAACAAATCTGTAATTCAAAATCGAATGGATATACTTTTTTAGTTTCTAATGTTGAAATTAAAGAAAATGTTGCACTTTCTTCTGATTTTTC
>DAORUG010000157.1:0-6920 GCA_035433125.1 Flavobacterium sp. | reverse complement strand
TATTTTAAAATATTGAATTGCTGATTTTTGAATTTAAAACTTTGAAAATCAGCTTTTTTTATAAAACCTTTCAAATATGAATTATTCGGAGATAATCAATAAAACAATACTTTTTGTTAAGGCCAAGCTTGAAAATGCCGAAGGCGGACACGATTGGTTTCACATTGAACGAGTGTATAAAAACGCTTTGTTAATCGCCGATGGTGAAGTTTGTGATACTAATATTGTAAAATTAGGAGCTTTGCTTCACGATATTGCCGACAGTAAATTCCACGATGGAAACGAAACGCTTGGACCAAAATTGGCTCGAGAATTTTTAGCTTCCAATGATGTTGACGAAGCCACAATTCAGCACGTGATTAACATCATAGAAAACGTCTCTTTTAAGGGCGGAAACACAGAAAAACTATTCTCTTCTATCGAATTGGATATCGTTCAGGATGCAGACCGATTGGATGCTATTGGCGCCATTGGAATTGCCAGAGCGTTCAATTACGGAGGTTTTAAAAATAGACCTTTGCACAACCCAAATATTGCTCCAAAACTTCATATGAGCAAGGAAGAATATAAAAACAGCCAAGCACCAACAATCAATCATTTTTACGAAAAATTATTGCTTTTGAAGGACAAAATGAATACCGAAACCGGGAAACAAATTGCCCAAGAAAGGCACCGTTATATGGAAGGTTTTCTTTCGCAGTTTTATGCGGAATGGGACGGTGAAATGTAGAGACGCACCGCAGTGCGTCTCTACATTTGAGTTTAAATTCCTTTTTCTTTCATTTCCAAAATCACGTCCGAAGCGTTCTTAAAAGTAGGTGCTTGTTCAATAATACTTCCCACACGTTTTTTGTTGAGTTTAAAGGTAATATCGTTTTCTGTCGTGAATAATAAAGCTGTCAAAAATGGATTGTTCATATACGGAGCCAAAACAAAAAAAGCTTCTTCCAACGAATGGAAACTTTCTATTTCTTCGGTTTTATAACGCGCAATAATCGAAAAGTTTAACATATCATTTTCCAATAAAATAGGACGCACATAAATATTCTTCAATTCGGTATCGCCAATGGTTTTTGCCAAAGTTAATTTGGCGTAGGTTTTATTTTCGATGCTTTCTTTTACTTTTTCCCAAAATTGGGCAAATACAGGCTGGAATGACATAGTTTAAATTTTTATGATGTATTGTTTTTGGAAATGAGTTTTCAAAATTACAATTTTTAGACAGCTTTTTTCCGACTGAACACTTCTTTATTTTCCTTTAAACTCCGCTTTTCTTTTTTCCAAAAAAGCAGTTGTTCCTTCCTTAAAATCCTCAGTTGCAAAACAGTCACCAAAATTTTTAATTTCGACGTCAAATCCATTTACACCCGAAACATAATTAGCGTTTACGGCTTCGATGGCTTTAGAAATAGCAACGGGAGAATTTTTCATAATTCGCGTGGCAATCGTCCTATAAGCCGAAAACAACTCTTCTTGCGGTACAACGTGATTCACTAATCCGTAGATTTTTGCTGTGTCAGCATCAATCATTCCCGCTGTTAGAATCATTTCCATTGCGCGACCTTTACCCACCAATTGAGACAAACGTTGCGTTCCTCCATAACCTGGAATCACGCCAAGCGAAGTTTCTGGCAACCCCATTTTGGCATTCTCCGAAGCGATTCTAAAATGACAAGCCATTGCCAATTCAAGTCCACCACCAAGGGCAAAACCATTGACTGCTGCAATCACAGGAGTTTTCATATTCTCTATAAAATCAAATAAAAGTTGTTGTCCTTTTGCGGCAAGTTGTGCGCCTTCTTCCGCCGAAAAATGAGCAAATTCGGCAATATCGGCACCGGCCACAAAAGCTTTTTCTCCAGTTCCTGTTATAATTATTACACGAACTTCTGGATTTTCATCGACCATTTTCAAGGTTTCATGAAGCTCTTGAATCGTTGCTTTGTTTAGTGCATTTAATTTTTCGGGACGATTGATATAAAGTGTAGCAATGCCTTTTTCGTGTTCCAAGATGATGTTTTCCAGCGCCATAATTCAGTTTTTTATGTATTGATTATTGGAAGCGAAACGGTAAATGTTGTTCCTTTTCCTATTTGTGATTCGAGAGTAATAGTTCCTTTATAATTTTCGATAATATTTTTGATAATCCCAAGACCTAAACCCATTCCGCTTGATTTTGTGGTGAATTTGGGTTCAAAAATCCGATTGAAATCTTCCTTTGCAATTCCCATTCCGTTGTCAGCAACCGTGATAATGACGTTACTCAACACCTTTTTGACATTAACACAAACAGCTTTGCTTTGTTGATTTTCAGGAAAGGCTTGAATAGCGTTTTTGACTAAATTGGTGATAATTCGAATGAGTTGTGTTCTGTCAATTTTCGAAATAATGACAGCTTCTTCGGCTTTAAAATGAACGTATTCTTCGTTGAAAATATCCATTGTCAATTCGATAACATCTACCACATTTAGGGTTTCGTTCTGTTGAGCAGGCATCGAAGCAAAATTCGAAAATGCCGAAGCCACGGAACTCATCGTGTCAATTTGTTGAATCAAGGTTTCGGAATAATCGTTAATTTTTTGTTTCAGATTGGGATCGTTGGCATCAAATTTTCGTTGAAAACTTTGCACTGTCAATCGCATTGGCGTGAGCGGATTTTTGATTTCGTGAGCTACTTGTTTGGCCATTTCCTGCCAAGCTTCTTCCCGTTCGCTTTGTGCTAATTTCAGTGCACTTTCTTCGAGTTCGTCCACCATTGCATTATACGCATTAATCAAAAGGTTTATTTCTTTGCTACTTGCTTCGAGGACAATTTTTTCGTTTTTTTGGTTCAAACTCGTCTCGCTCAATTTATCCGAAATGGTTTTTAGCGATTTTGTAATGTAGGAAGATAGAAAATAAGCCACCCCAAAAGCCACCAAAAGCATAAAGCTATACACTTGCGTCAATCCAATCAAGAAATTTTGCAACTCGGTTTGGTAATAACTATCATCTTCAACATAAGGCAAATTCAGGATTCCAAGAGGCTTGAACTTATCGTCTTTTATTAAACTATAGGAAGAACGGTTCTTTTTTCCGTCGATGTTTTTGATATCGACATAGCGTTTTTCGATAGAAGATTGAACCAGTTTTAGAATGTATTTTGGAATGGGTGGAGCTGCAGCATCGATAGAAAATCTCGATTTCGAAGATTTTAATAAATGCCCATCCAAGTCGTATATGTTGATTTCAAGATTGTGAATATCTGATAATTCGTGAATTTTGTCTTTAAAAATCAGTGCCAAATTTCCTGATGTAAGCGGATAAGTGGTATTGGCAAGTACATAATTGATGTTCTCTTTTATGGCATCTTCTTTGTACTCTAGTCTTTCTTGATGGTACTGTTTGGCTTTATTTTTGAATTGAAAAATCGAAATAGACGCTAGTAGTACAGAAGCTACAATAATCAATACAATCATCGAAAGGAAAATCCTGATTCGCAACGAAAGCATCGATATCTTGAAGTTTTTGAACATCTTTTAGGAGTTGTTTTTCTCTCGTATTCGTTTGTAAAATTTAAAGCCTAACATAATCAAAATCGAAAATAACATAATTCCGATTACACCATAAATCCAGTTTACGGCATTTTTCAGAATGACCAAAAACACAACGGCAAATAAGATAATTGTAGCGCCTTCGTTCCACAAACGCATATAATTTGTAGTGTATTTTACTTCGTCATTTTGCAATTCCTTGAAAATTCTGTGGCATTTATAGTGGTATAAATACAGCGCAAAAACAAAGCCAAGTTTCACTTGCATCCAAGGCATAAGCAACCAAGATTTCCCTAAATCGGTAAAAAACAGCATCCAAAACGCAAAAACACTAGCCAAAACCGCTGACGGCCAAGTGATAATGTACCACAAACGATAGGTCATTATTTTGTATTGTTTTTGCAAAATTTCTTTTTCCGGCGAAGGTTTGTCATTGGCTTCAATTTGGTATACAAACAAGCGAACAATATAAAAAAGTCCGGCAAACCAAGTGATGACAAAGATGAGGTGAAGGGATTTTAGGTAGTTATAGTAGTCCATGTTTTTTGTTTAAAGTTTAGAGTTTAAGGTTTAAGTTCGTTAGACAACTTTAAACCTTAAACTTTTAAACATTTTTATTTAGCCCAATCTTTTATCCAATTTGCCACCGTTTTACACCATTCCTCATCATCATTCAAACAAGGAATTGCCAAGAAATTTTCGCCCCCGTGTTCTTTGAATTGATGGTTGGCTTCCATTGCGATTTCCTCCAATGTTTCCAAACAATCCGAAACAAAAGCAGGTGTTACCACTGCCAAATTCTTGATTCCTTTGTCCGGCATTTTGTTAACTTCAACATCGGTGTAAGGTGTAAGCCATTTGTCACCCGCCAAGCGAGATTGGAAAGTCTGGCTGTATTTTCCTTCGGGAATTCCCAACAATTTTACCACTTGTTTCGTAGTTTCATAACATTGGTGGCGGTAACAAAATTCGTGCGCTGGCGAGGGCGTGTTGCAGCAAGAACCGTCTATTTTGCAGTGCGATTTGGTCACATCAGTTTTGCGAATGTGTCGCTCAGGGATTCCGTGATAGGAAAACAACAAATGATCGTATTCAAAACCTTCCAAATGCGATTGAATAGAATCGGCAAGGTTTTTCAAATAGTCGGGCTTGTTATAAAAAGCAGGAACAATCGTGAATTTCATTTCTGGGAAATACTTTTTTCTGTGCTCCTCGGCCAATTCTAAAATGGTCGTTGTCGATGCCATCGCATGTTGTGGATACAACGGGAAAAGCATTACTTCGTTGACGCCTTTGTCGTGTAATTCCTGTAATCCTGATAAAAGAGAGGGATTTCCGTAACGCATTGCCAATGCAACCGGAATGTCAACTTGTTGTTTTACTTTTTCGTGCATTCTTTTGGAAATCACGACAAGCGGAGAACCTTCGTCCCACCAAATTTTGGCATAAGCTGCTGCTGATTTTTTAGGTCTTGTTTGAAGAATAATACCTCGAACTAGTAATGCACGGAACAAAAACGGAACGTCAATCACGTATTTGTCCATTAAAAATTCATCTAAATACGGTTTTACATCTTTTGCTGTTGGACTTTCTGGCGAACCAAGGTTTACTAATAATACTCCTTTCATATGTTGTTTTAATTTTTGTATAAAAGTAAACAAACTTACTTTTTGTAAATTGAGATTAACTACTTTTTATTGATTGTTGAATATAGGAAATTGATTAATCACAATTAAGTATTCGGATTAATGGCCATCAAATATTTCTTTGGGGTAGTGCCAAATTTCTTTTTGAAAGCCGCAATAAAATGACTTCCTGTACTGTAGCCAATTTTTAAGCCCACTTCATTGACATTATAAGAACCGCTGTCTAATAATTTTCGAGCAGAATCCATTTTATAGTCGAAAAGAAAACCGTAAACGGTGTCACCATAAATTTGTTTGAAACCCATTTTTAGTTTCTTTAAAGTCAATCCAACTTCATCCGCTAATTCCTGTAAACTTGGCGGTTCGGCAATATTAGCAAGAACGAGTTCTTTGGCTTTTTTTATTTTTAAGACGTTTTCTTCATCAATCAAAAACGGACATTGTTCTGCGTTTGGATCTTCGGTTCGGTTGAAATACAAACTCAATAATTCGTATCCTTTTCCTTTATAATACAAGTTTTTTATGGATGGATGCAAGTTGTAATGAAACAATTGGGTCAAAACAATCGCCATCGACGGACTAATGTCGCCTTCTTTATAATATTTCTTGTCCTTATTATCGTCACTCAAAAAAGTGATGTAATTGGCTTCGGAAGAAAACAAATTATGAAATTTTTGAATAGAAATTATCACAGAAATAACCCAAGAATTTGGAGCTATTTCCAGATTCAAAGGAAGTTCTTTTTGTGGATTGTAGAGCAATAAAGATTTTTCCTCCTTCAAATCCAAAGCGTAGCTTCCTTGATTGAAAAGAAATTTGGCTTTTCCTTTTAGGCCAAAGTGAAATTGTATCAATCCGCTTTTTACTTCACGTTGCGTACAATACACTTCGTCACTGTCATTTTGAAAACGAAGTAGGGTAAAGTCGTCTTCGATTGTTATAATATCCTGTGAACTCATTGCGACATTTTTTTAAAATAATATGATAATTATCAGGTAATTGTTAATAAATAAAATTTACATTTGTTTTATAAATAGCTGATTTCATTACAAAAATAGTGTTTTAAAATTAATTTTTAGACTTATAAACAAAAATCATTTGGCGATACAAAAAGTACTTTAAGCGTTGTTTTAATATAAACTGTAGTTCTAACTTTGTCATCCCGATTAAAAATTTTATATATGGAAAACCTAAACATACCAAAACACAAAACTTTCTATTCTATAGGGTTGAGTTACAAGAAGGCTGATGCCGAAGTGAGAGGTAAGTTTAGTCTAGATGCCAAAGCAAAAACCAAAGTTTTACTTCAAGCCAAAGAAGAAGGAATCGAGAGTTTAATCGTGACATCTACCTGCAATCGCACCGAAATTTATGGCTATGCCGATCACCCTTTCCAATTGATAAAATTGGTTTGTGAGAATAGTAATGGTTCTGTTGAAGAATTTCAAAAAGTAGGTTTTGTATATAAAAGTCAAGAAGCTATCGACCATATGTTTCGTGTTGGAACAGGTTTAGACAGTCAAATTCTTGGCGATTTCGAAATTATCGGACAAATTAAAAACAGTTTTGAAGAAGCTCGTTCTTTAGGTTTAATCAATGCTTTTCTTGACCGATTAATCAATACTGTTATTCAAACCAGCAAAAGAATTAAAAACGAAACCGAAATCAGTTCAGGAGCCACTTCTGTTTCTTTTGCCGCCGTGCAATACATTATTAGAAACATTGAAAATATTGGAAATAA
>DAORUG010000156.1:0-6953 GCA_035433125.1 Flavobacterium sp. | reverse complement strand
AATTAATCAACATTTTTTATATGATATAACCAAAACGAAATGAAACTTCCCATCCCTTATCATTTTTTTTTATTAAATACGTACCCCCACTCATACAACTTGATGTCTTAATATGATACACATTTTTTTCATTGTCGCATAAAAACATTTTTGAAAAGTTTTTTTTAGCAAAAGAAAAAGGATATTTCTGTTTATATGCTTTGTATTCTTTAGAGGTCATTACGACTAACGTTTCATCATCAAATTCAAGTCCTTTGACATTGATATCATCTGTAACAAAAATAGAAATTGAATTGGTGTATTTCTGAGGATAATTCCTTTTTTTAGGTAGTTTAGATAAATCTATTTGATAATCCACATTATTTTCAAAAATATATTTTTCCATTAACGCTTCATACAAAATCGATTTTGCAGTTTTTATGCTTTTAAATCTTGGATTTCTATCCTTGGAATCAATAATACCATCTCCATCAGTATCCGAATTATTTGAATTCAAAAGCATTTTTTCTTCAACAATATTAGTCAAACCATCATTATCGGAATCTAAAGTAATTTTTGAAAGATCAAATTGAATAGCTAAACTATCCCGAACAGCAGCAAATTCTTCCGACTTGCTTGGAAGTATTCTCTCTGATATTGTTTTTACTTCTGCTGCTTCAACTTGAAGTGTGTTTGAATTTTTCCACAAAGGAATTTTAGAATTCGATTTAAAATAATAATTTTTATTTACAGTAAGACCAGTATAATATTGTTCCCAATTTTTTCCATTATCATTTGATAATGCAATCCAATATCCCCTTTCGAAACAATCATTATATATATCATCTACATAAACAATAGCTTGATTATTTTTTAAATTTCCAAATTTAACAATATCTTTTTTTACAATGGGACCAATTTTTGTTTTTTCGATTTCATCAAATAATTTAATTAAACTTCTCTCATCCTGAACATTGATTTTTTTAGCCTTCATCACAGAATCATAATAATCATTTTCGTTTTTTATATCTAAAACAGCTGGACTCTGTAATGTAACTATTGTAAGGAAATCATTTTTAACCTCTACAGGTTTTAAGTTATTCAATTTTTCTAATTTCCATCCTTTGGAAACACTATCATTATAGGCATCTAGCGCTGAACTTTTATAATCAGTTTTAGAATGATTACAAGAAATAAGTAAAATAAAAAAAGGAAACAGAAAAATGCTATTTTTCATTTGTTAGATTATTATAAGTGCAAATTATTGAATGTTTAAAACAAACTTTTTCTTCAATAAATTCACAAGACACAATTTGAAAATTCTTCATAAAAAGTAAGATGAACCCAAATTTACAAAATTCTAGAATCAAAAACCTATTTATGTTTTATGAATTCTGATTCTTTCTAACATTAAATAAACACAAAACCCACAGTAGAAACCGTGGGCTATTTTGTTTGAATCAATAATTATAAATTTTTAAGAAAGTGCCTGCTCCAAATCAGCAATTACATCTTTCACAGTTTCCAATCCTACGGAAACACGCACCAAACCATCGGTAATACTTACTGCCAAACGTTCTTCGACAGACAATTTACTGTGTGTTGTTGAGGCTGGATGCGTTACAATGGTTCGGGTGTCGCCTAAATTGGGTGACAACGAACATAATTTTATTTTATCCAAGAAAGCTCTTCCCGCTTCGATTCCTCCTTTGATTTCGAAAGCCACAATGTTGCCTCCCAATTTCATTTGTTTTTGGGCAATTTCATATTGAGGATGTGATTTCAAGAATGGGTATTTTACCAAACTTACGTTGGGATGCTGCTCTAAAAACTCGGCTACTTTCAAGGCGTTTTCGCAATGTCTGTCCAATCGAATGGCCAAAGTCTCTAAACTTTTAGACAATACCCAAGCATTAAACGGCGACAAAGAAGGACCTGTCAATCGGGAAAATAAATAAATTTTTTGAATCAATTCGGCATCACCAACCGTTATTCCTCCCAAAACACGTCCTTGACCATCCATTAATTTTGTAGCAGAATGTACCACCAAATGTGCACCCCATTTTATAGGTTGTTGTATATATGGCGTTGCAAAACAATTATCGATAATCAAAATCAAATTGTGCTTTTTGGCAATTGCGCCTAACAATTCCAAATCAATAATATCTACCGCCGGATTGGTTGGCGATTCGGCAAAAAGAATTTTGGTGTTTGGTTTGATACAACTTTCAATAGTTTCCGGTTTATCAATATCAAAATAGGTGGTTTCTATTCCCCATTTTGGAAAATAATTGATAAACAAAGAGTGTGTCGCTCCAAAAACACTACTTGCTGAAACGATATGATCTCCTGAGTTTAATAATGCAGCCAAAGTAGAATATACAGCTGCCATTCCGGTTGCAAAAGCAAATCCTGCCGATGCGCCTTCCATTTGGCACACTTTATCTACAAACTCATTGGTATTCGGATTGCTGTAACGGCTGTAAATATTTCTATCTTTCTCATCGGCAAATGAGGCACGCATATCTTCAGCATCTTCGAATACAAAACTTGACGTTAAGTACAAAGGCACGGAATGTTCTAAATATTGGGTGCGTTCTAATTGATTGCGTATGGCTTGGGTCTCGAAACCGAATTCTTGTTCGTTCATTGTTAGTTTATTGTTTGTTGTTTTTAGTTGTTGGTTGTTGGAATTAGATTTTCGCTAATTCTACCCCGTTCAAAACTACTTTATAATGTATTGTTGCCGTTGGTTCTAAAGTTTTAGTCACCGAACAGTATTTTTCAAATGATAATTTCGCAGCTTTTGCGGCTTTATCTTCTTTGATATTTCCTTCTAATGAAAAAACTACGTAAATATTTTTGAATGGTTTTGCTTCTCCTACTTGTACACGCTCGCCTTCCACATCAGCTTTGAAAGAAGTGATTTCCTGACGTTGTTTTTTCAAAATAGAAATCATATCGATTGCACTACAGCTGGCAGCTCCCATCAAGATTAATTCCATTGGACTTGGCCCCATATCATTACCTCCAAAATCAGGACGCGCATCTACATTTACTATATGTCCACGTTCGTTTTTTAATTCGAAGTGGAAGTTTTCGTTAACTCTGTTTAATGTTACTTTCATTATTTTATTTTTTTGGACGCGGATGAAACAGTTTTTCAAACGCGGATTTGTCTTTTTTTTAAATCTGAAATCTGAATTCTCAATAAATTACCCTTTATCCGACAATCTCAATAAATCTCCAAAAACTCCTCTCGCAGTAACTGCCGAACCTGCGCCAGCTCCTTGAATTACGATGGGTCTGTCACCGTAGGATTCTGTGTAAATTTCGAAGAACGAATCCGAACCTTTCAATCCACCCAGCGCCGTATCCGAAGGTACGGAAACTAATTTTACTTCCAGATTTCCTTTGTCGTTTTGTAAATCTCCGGACAATTCGCCAATGTATCTCAAGACGTGATTTGGTTCTTGTTCTTCTTTTATTTTGGTGTAAATTGGATCAAATTCTTTCAATTTATTCAAGAAATCGGTAACACTTCCTTCACGCAAATGTTCTGGAATCAGGTTTTGAATGCTGATTTCTTCAAATTCATTTTGCAAATCCAATTCTCTTGCCAAAATCAGTAATTTTCTACCCACATCGTTCCCACATAAATCTTCTCGTGGATCGGGTTCGGTGTAACCGTTGTCTATAGCTTCTTTCAGAATTTCACTGAATGGAACATCTTTGGCTGAGAAATTATTGAATAAATAACTCAAAGTCCCGGAAAAAACTCCTTTGATTTTGGTGATATTTTCGCCCGAAAGATGCAATAATTTTATCGTATCAATCAATGGCAATCCTGCGCCAACATTGGTTTCATACAAATAATTTTTTTGATTCTCTGCCAATACTTTTCGCAAGTCTTTGTAAAACTTATAACTCAAAGTGTTGGCTACTTTATTCGAAGAAATCAAGTCAAAACTATTTTCTGCCAATCTAACATAATTTTCGACAAAGGCGGAACTTGCTGTGTTGTCTATGGCAATTAGATTCTCCATATTATTTTCATTGGCGAAAGCAATGACATCATCAATTGTATAGGAGAAACCGTTGGTTTGAATTTCGTTTTTCCAATTTGGAGAAACTCCGTTTTTGTTCAAAAGCAGATTTTTAGAGTTGGCAATCGCAAAAACATTCAGTTTGATACCTTTTCTTTTTTCGATAGTGTCAGCTGATTCTAAAATTTGATTGATCAAAGTTCCACCAACCAATCCGTGACCGAAAATGGCAATATTTATTTTCTTGGAAACTCCGAAAATTTCCCCGTGAATCACGTTCAAAGCTTTGTTCAATTGTGATTTTTTCACCACCAAACTCACATTTTTTCCCGTTACCGTATTGTTGAAAAGAATTGGCACCACCTTATTTTTTATCAACGAAGTGTACGGTTTGTGGAAAGTACTCAAATCCTGACCAATTATCGAAATCACCGAAACATCATCGGTAATCGAGATTTTGTTGACGTCTTTCGAATAGAAATCATTTTCGAATTCTTTCTCTAATTCAATCATTGCTTTTGTCGCCTGATTGGAATTTACAACAAGCCCAATCCCTCTTTCCGAAGAACCTTGCGAAATGATGCTTACGCTAATGTCATTGTCTCCCATCACTCTAAAAATTCGAGCATCGACGCCTGTTTTTCCCAACAATCCTCTTCCTTCTAAGTTGACCAAAGCCACATTTTCTAATACAGAAAGTGTTTTAATTCCCTCCTTATTGGATTTTGAAGTTATTAATGTCCCTTGATTTTCGTGGTTGAAAGTGTTCAGAATTCGAAGTGGAATGTTTTTTTCCAACAACGGAATAATAGTTTTTGCGTGTAAAATCGTGGCTCCAAAATTGGCAATTTCATTCGCTTCGTTAAAAGACAAACGGTCAATTTTTTTGGCATCGGGAACTAAATCTGGGTTGGCGGTGTAAATTCCGTCAACATGGGTGTAGTTTTGCAATTCTTCGGCATCGACATAATTTGCGATTAAAGAAGCTGTGTAATTACTGCCATTTCTTCCTAAAGTTGTTGTGTCTCCACTATTGTTAGAACCAATAAAGCCAGTGATAATAATTACTGAATCATTATTTTCTTTGAAATAATGAGCAACATTTTTCTTCGAAATTTGTTCCAATGGTTGAGCATCTCCAAAATTTGAATCGGTTTTTATCAATTCTCTTGTGTCTGCAAAACGAGCAGCAATTCCTTTTTCCTGCAAAACTGCGGTTATCAATTTTGCCGAAAGCAATTCGCCTTGCGAAAGCACTTGGTCTTTTATTTTTTCGCTGTAATCGCCAATTAAGCTTACACCTTCAAAAAGTTTGTCTAAAACAGCAAATTCTTCAGACAAATCTACGTTATAACCGTCTTGCTGATAGCTTTTGAAACTTTCCAGCAAAGGTTTGTAATTGCCATTTTTGGCTGCAATGGTCAAAATATCTTCCAATTCATCGGTGGCGTTTCCACGAGCCGAAACCACAACAGCAATGTTTTCGCCTTTGCTTTTTTTATCGATAATTATATCTAAAACTTTATTGATTCCTTCTCCGTTGGCCAATGATTTTCCGCCAAATTTTAATATTTTCATCCTATTTTTTTTATTTTTAAAAACAACATCCAATAAATTGTTCAATTGTTCGTATTCCATCAAAAAAGCGTCGTGTCCGTGTTGCGAATCGATTTCGCTATAAAAAACATTGTGCTTGAATTTTTTTATTTCGTGGTAGGTTTCCCTATTTTCATTTGCCGTAAAAAACAAATCCGAGTTGATTCCGATGATATAAATATTGGCATCCACCTGAGAAATTATATCCTCGAATGAAGTTCTACCACGAGTAATATCAATAGTTTTTAGCAACTGATTCATCATTTTGTAAGCCGAAAGCTGAAACCGTTTTTGCAATTTCTCGCCGTGGTGATTTAGCCAACTTTCTACTTGAAAAGATTCGAAAGATTCGGTAGAGTTTCTTTGGAATTTTTCCTTGAAAGATTCTGGCGTTCTGTAACACAACATCGCGTGAATTCGAGCATCTTCAATAGGTTTGGACGAATTACAAAGAATTTTTTCTTGCAAATAACAATTGGCAATCAACCAATCGGTCGATTTCCAATCCGAAGCAATCGGAAAAAAATTATGGGTTAATTTTGGTTCCAAAGCTACCATTTCCCAAGCAATTCCGCCTCCAACAGAGCCACCAATTATGGCAAATAATTCTTTTACTTTCAGCAATCGAATGCCTTCCAAGAAAAGTCTGGCAACATCACGAGCCGTAAAATCCAAATAATTTTCGATGTACGTTTTGTCGAAACCATTTCCTGGAACGTTGAAAGCCAAGATGGTGTATTTATTGGTGTCAATAGTTTTATTTTCGCCAATAAGATTATTCCACCAACCGGTTGAACCAACCACTTGGGAATTTCCGGTCAAGGCGTGATTTACCAAAACGATAGGAGCTGTATTCAAAACTTGCCCAAAAACTTGATAACTTAAGTTTATGGAAGGAATAAGCACGCCACATTCAGTGGTAAAATTTTGTAATTTAATTGATGTTGGTTTATTTTCCAATTTCAAATCTTTTTTGATTTTTTTGATTTGTGTCTGGAAATATTAGAAAGAAAACTAGAAGTATGCTAGATGATTTCTTGTTGTTATCTTTTCCCGATGTATCGGGATAGAATGTAGCACCTTCTTCGTTTGCAAAGGGTTGCTAAGCTTTCATCGGGTCTATTCCCTCGAGCTTTCTTTATAACATTTCAATACGTTTGTGAACTTAATGGGGCAAATTAACTACTATTTTTTGTAACAACCAAATTTTAGGCTGCTAGGTTTTTTTTAGAAATTAAAAACAGCATCGGGCAGCCCCTATTTCAAGACTGGCCCGTTGCTAGTTTTATTGACTTTTTATCTAACTATAATCAGATAAAAAGTATTTCATTT
>DAORUG010000155.1:0-7065 GCA_035433125.1 Flavobacterium sp. | reverse complement strand
GTCAATGTTTTTGTGCTTCCTACAAACGAACAAGCGGTCATTTGGTTGACGTGAAAACGGGCTTCTTCGCTCATGGTATTCATCAGATGAGTCAAGGAATTTACGGGTGGTTGCAAAGGTTTTCTATTGTTTTGCACTAAATTCTGGAACATTTGATACAAACTGGTCGACAGGATTTCGGCTTCTTCATCCGTATCGGCAGCAATGGCATTGATGCAAGCCATCGTTTTGGGAGCATCCAAAAACTTCGAGGCTTCAAAATGTTCACGATACAATCGGAAAGCTTCCATCATTTCTCTGGGAGCAAAATGTCCGGCAAACGCATAAGGCAATCCTTTGGAAGCAGCCAAAAGAGCACTCTCCCTACTCGATCCTAAAATCCAAATAGGAACCTGAGTACCTTCAGCAGGAAAAGCACGTACTTGTGCCTTGGCATTATCCTCAGAAAAATAAGTTTCAAGAGCTTCCACATTTTTCGGAAACTGTTGTGATTGTTCATAGAAATCTTTCCGAATGGCTTGTGCAGTTTGCACATCAGTTCCAGGTGCTCTTCCCAAACCCAAATCAATCCGATTGGGATAAAGAATTTCCAAGGTGCCAAACTGCTCGGCAATAATTAGTGGAGAATGATTCGGCAACATAATCCCACCAGAACCCACCCGAATCGTTTGCGTTTGACTCGCAATAAAACCTATTAAAATCACCGTTGCGGTACTAGCAACATGCGCCATATTATGATGTTCTGCCAGCCAAAACCGGTTGTATTCTAAGGAATCTGCCAGTTGCGCCAACTCTTTTGTTTTTTCGAATGTGGCAGCTGCCGTACTGTCTTGAGAAATTAATGCTAATTCTAATATAGAAATGGGAATGGTCTTGATCATTTTGACTTCAAATTTTAGCAAAATTACTCTTTTACGAAACACTGCCCATCTTCATTTCTGTTAATTGAATGGTAATGTTTCTATAAGTGAATCAACTTTCTATTTATTCGAAAAATAATATTGTTGAAGTAAATATAAGGCGAAACAAAACTTTACCCGACAGCGGATTTACAATCCGGTCCCATTCTAACCATCCTATCACAATCCAAAATTCTACCACAATTCTTTTTTAAACCATAAAATTTATTTATTCTTTATTAACTTATTTTTATTATTATTCAATAAATATTTATTATGTTTGCTAAATAATTTTAAAATCAGAAATACTAATGAAAACAAAAAAAAATTTCGTGTTCATAATCCTAAACATTATTGCTTGGATTATTTTTGTAGGATTGTCTATTGAAGCTGGTGGATTGATTGTCAATTTTGTATTCAGTGTTTTCAAACCTGAAATGGTACAAAATTTATACAATAAAATGGATTTACGTGAATTGTATAATCAAAGTGCAATGGTTTTTTACGGAATGTATGGCTTTGTTTTATTTATTTCTATTTTCAAATGCATTTTATTTTATATAGTGATTATGCTCCTTCTAAAACTCAATTTAGAGAAACCGTTCAGTACTTTCGTTTCTTCTCAAATTACAAAAATGAGCTACCTTACTCTTTCTATTGGACTTATAAGTTATATAGCGAGTGAAATTGCAAAAAGTTTGCAACAACAAGATTATGAAATCCAACCTTTAAATCAATTTTGGGTAGATAGTGAAGCCTTTATTTTGATGGCAGCTATAGTCTATGTGATTGCCGTTATTTTTAAAAAAGGAGTCGAATTGCAATCGGAAAACGAATTAACAATCTAAGATATGGCGATAATAGTAAACCTGGATGTAATGATGGCGAAACGCAAAATTTCGCTGAACGAACTTTCAGCAAAGGTAGATTTGACGCTGTCCAATCTTTCTATTCTGAAAACAGGAAAGGCAAAAGCCATTCGATTCAGTACTTTGGAAGCCATTTGCAAAGCCCTAAATTGCCAACCGGGAGACATATTGGAATACACCAATGAGGAGGAATAAACAATAAACCTTGCTGACGTTTTTAATAATTACTCAACTTTGTAATTTTATATAATTTCATCTTTTATCCTTAATTTTAGCCTTCAAGAATAACTAAACCCAAACCATGCAAGAAATTATTAAAAAACTGAAGCTCAAAGACATTGGAATTGTGATTAATGCGCCAACAGCATTAGAGGAAGAGTTTGTAAAACTGCATTTTAAAACAGAATTAAACAAAAAAATAAAAAACTCAAACACATTGGTTTTTATAAATAACAATGGTGAATATTTGGACTTTCTCAATAATAACTTAATCTATATAGAAACGGATAGTGTATTGTGGTTTGCCTACCCAAAAGGAACTTCAAAAGTAAAAACCGACATCAATCGGGACACCATCCGTGTTACAGGTCAAGAATTTGGAATAACAACAGTAACGGCAATCTCTATTAACGACACTTGGAGTGCATTGCGTTTTAGACCAATTGATAAAGTTGGAAAATAACGACAACTACTACTTTAATAAAATCTGAACTTTTATACTTAATTTAGCCCTCAAAAAAACTAACTCAAATGGCTACATTTAGCAAACAATTATCTTTTCGTTGGTCGGATTTAGACCCCAATTTTCACTTGCGCCACAGCGTTTATTATGATTTTGGAGCACAACACCGTGTTGAAATCCTGGAACAACTGGGATTAACCTTGAGAGTAATGCAAAAGGAACATATTGGCCCAATATTGTTCCGAGAAGAATGCGTTTTCAGAAAAGAAATTCACCTTGCTGACGTGATTACAATGCAAACCAAAATGGCAAAAATGAGTACCGATGGATCCCGCTGGACAATTGTTCACGAGTTGTACAGAGACGATTTTTTGTGCGCCGTTATCACTGTAGATGGTGCTTGGATGGACACTAAACTCCGCAAACTGGCCTCTCCCACTCCCCAAATTGTGGTGGACTCACTAAATACTTTCCCTAAAATAGCTAATTTTACAGCTTTATAATTAACCAAAATCCATCTAATTTATGTTCACAATTACCCAAATAAAAGAAGCGCATTCCAAAGTAAAATCCGGTGCCGACTTTCCTGCTTACATTCAAGATCTTATCGCATTGGGCGTTCAAGGCTACGACATCTTTGTCAACGACGGCCACGAAGAATATTTTGGTGCTGACAATTATCGAGTGGCAGCGCCTGCAAATTACGACAAAATACCTGTAGCTCCATCGGCCAACAAAGAGCGTTTCATCGAGTTTCTGGTGATGCATCAAGACGGTCAAACCGATTATCTTACTTTCTGTAATCACGCAGCACTTTGTGGCATTGCAAAATGGAGTGTAAATATCATCGAAATGACCTGCACCTATTTTGACCCATCAGATGCTGCTATAGTAATTGAAAAAATTTCGAGCTAGTCTCTTTTTATTAATTTAAATCATTATTTTGTAAGAAAAAATGGCGATAAATTTATGTATTCCTATAAAAACAAAGAATTTGTAAAACTTTGTTTCATTTTTACAGTATTTACATAAAAATTTTACCTTTGGTATTATTTTTTGAAAAATGAAACGAGCCATAAAATATTATAGAATCATTTGGTTTAAGCATGATTTACCTGCTGGACTTTCTGTTTTTCTGGTCGCATTACCGCTTTGTTTGGGAATAGCTTTGGCTTCGGGAGCTCCACTTTATGCCGGAATTTTGTCGGGAATAATTGGAGGATTAATGGTTTCAATACTTAGCGGTTCACAATTGGCAGTTTCTGGTCCCGCAGCCGGATTGACGACTTTGGTTGCAGCAGCGATTATTTCCCTCGGCGATTACAAACTTTTTCTTCTCGCTGTCGTTATAGCGGGTCTATTTCAAATTGTTCTTGGAGTGCTGAAACTGGGAGCTATTGCGAATTATTTTCCCTCGTCTGTTATCAAAGGAATGTTGGCAGCCATTGGAATAATATTAGTTTCTAAACAAATCCCTTTGGCATTAGGATATGATCAGCCCGACTTTTGGACCAGTGGATTTATTCAATTATTTTCGGCAGATAATTTTTTTGGCAATTTCGAAAATTTTAATCATCACATTACAAGAGGAGCCATACTGATTACAACACTTTCGTTATTCGTGCTAATTATTCTTCAACAACCATTTGCCAAAAGAATGAAGATTATTCCGGCTCCTTTATTGGTAGTAGTCATTGGAGTTGTTGCCAATATTCTCTTTACGAATATGACTTCGGAATATTCGCTTAGACCAACTCAATTAGTAACCATTCCTTTAAATATTTTCGAAAGTATATCCTTTCCAGATTTTTCTAAAATATTTTCTACTGCTGAGATTTGGAAAAATGGAATCCTCATTGGATTGCTCGCCTCATTAGAAACCTTACTCTGTATTGAAGCTGTTGACAAATTAGACAAACGCAACCGAATTACTCCTGTGAATCGCGAACTTATCGCACAAGGAATTGGCAATATGACTTGTGGATTGCTGGGTGCAATTCCTATGACAGCAGTTGTGGTAAGAGGTTCTGCCAATGTTCACGCGGGTGCTCGAACAAAACTTTCGGCTTTTACTCACGGATTGTTTTTATTGCTGGCGGTTTTATTGGTTCCTTTTTTGTTGAATAAAATACCCTATGCTTCACTCGCTTCGATTCTGTTAATCACAGGATTCAATCTAACACCGCCAAGCCTTTACAGCAATATGTGGAGTTTGGGACGCAAACAATTTATTCCATTTGTGATTACCATTTTGGTGATCCTTTCCACCGATTTGCTAATTGGTGTCAGCATCGGACTGTTGATTTCGATTTATTATATTGTTCAAAGTAATTTTAAAATAGAATATAATATCTCTCAAACGCATCATCTGGGTATCGAAACCCAATACATCAAACTCAACCATAATGTGACTTTTCTGAACAAGGTAAAATTGAGAAAAGCATTAGACGAAGTTCCTGAATATTGCGTTTTGACGATTGATGGTAGTGAAAGTCGCCAAATTGACTATGACATTTTAGAAATTATAAGCGAATTTAAAAGAAAAGCCCACGATAGACATATTGAATTACACTTGATACATATTGAGAACGTAAAAGTGATGGCGGTAAAATGATATGAATTAATAAATTATAAAGTAATTTATGGTTTGAAAATTACATTTATCGTTTAAGCCACCAACTTGAACCCAACATAAAATAACATAATTGCGATAGCATTTCGAAGCATTAAATCAGGTAGTTTTCCACTCAACATGCTACCCAAATAGATTCCCGGCAAAGACCCCAACAATAAATGCCCTAATATACTTAAATCCAAATTTCCCATTGTGGCGTGACCCAATCCTGCCACTAATGTCAAAGGAACAGCGTGAGCAATTTCGGTTCCAACTAATTTTGAAGTTGGTAAAAGAGGATATAGAAAAAACAAAGTTACTGTGCCTAAAGCTCCAGCCCCGATTGATGTTAGAGTAACAGTTGCTCCCAACATAACCCCAATGGCAACCGTCAATAAATTTTGTGTTTTACTTTCGCTATGAAATTTATCGCCGGCATGTCTTTGAGAAATAACCAAAAGTTTCTTTTTGAAAATAATAGCAACCGATGTAAATAATAAGGCCCAACCTAAACTGTATTTAATGATTTTATTCAAAACCTCTAAGTCTGTTTTCAAATTGTGAAGTATCCACAGAGTCAATAATGCCGCAGGAACACTACCAAGCGTTAGCCAACCTGTTATAGACCAGTTAATATTTTTCTTCTTGTTGTGAACAAAAACACCACCAGATTTAGTAATGGCAGCATATAACAAATCGGTTCCAACTGCTGTTGATGGTGGAATCCCAAACCATATCAATATTGGGGTCATCAATGAACCACCTCCTACACCGGTCATTCCTACAATAAAACCAACTACTAACCCTGCAACAATTAATCCTACTAAATCCATAGATATTATATTATTTTTTGCAAATCTAAAGAAAAAGAGATACAATACAATACTATTTATAGATTTTTGAGCACATTTTTTGTAACCATAAATTCAAAAAATGAGAACGTAATTCTAATAATAAAACTACTTTTTTAAAAATCGTGGCAAAAAATTATTTTATAGGGTTATAAATTGAATATAATTAGAATTTTTAAGAAATTTAAAGATAACTCTATAGACTAAATAGATTTTAAGAATGGATATAAAAATAGTAATACAAATTAAAAAATCAGATTAATCGTAAAAGATTTATATCAAAATCTATGAAATACGGTTCAGGAAAAAGTCTTTTAACTGAAATTCTAATAAAAGATAAAACTAAATCAATTATCCGTTTCCAACCAAGTCATAAATAGTTTATATCCAATGGTAAGTATAATTGCTCCTAAAAATAATCCAATAAAACCGTTGTATAAAAATCCACCGATTGCTCCTAAAAATATAACCAACATTGGTGCTGGGGCATTTCTCCCCAATAAAATGGGTTTTAAAACATTGTCAGAAACAAGGGTGATTCCAATCCAAATGGCTAGAATTACAGCAGTAGTCGTATCAGAAACTGAAAACATATAAATGACAACCGGAATCGCAATTGGTCCTACTCCAATCTGGACAATGGCAAGTATAAGGCATAAAATAGTCCACAAGCCAGCAAAGGGAACGCCCGCAATAAAAAAACCAACACCAATCATTGCAGCTTGAATAAAAGCCACTCCAAGGATACCTTTGACAACATTTCGAATGGTTAGCACCGTTATTTCAGCAAAATTCTCACTGTTTTTGCCCACAAGCTTTCCAAATATTTTTTGGGTTACAGCTTCTGATGAATCAGCGTAAACTAATAAAACTCCAGCAATAATAATAGAGACTATAAAAGATAAAATTCCTTTGCTAAACCCAGCCAATGCAATTAACAATATGGCACCGTATTCTTTTATTTGCTCGGAATATTTTACCACTGCATCTTGTAAATTATCAGAAGCTAATTGCCAGATTTCAACAATTGGTTTTGTAATTACTGGCCAATTGGCTGTTGTTCCTCCTGGAGGCGGAATTAAGTGTTCGCCATTATTAAAAGCATCTCGAAAATGATTTACTCCTTCATAAAGGGAATAAATAATCAGTC
>DAORUG010000154.1:4503-7194 GCA_035433125.1 Flavobacterium sp. | reverse complement strand
TTTATAACTAAAGGAAGTTTATTTGCCGATTTCAGAACTGTTTTGACAACACGATATTTGAATAACCTCAAGATTTTCAATTATCCTACGATACTTTATAAAATAGATGAAAGAGATTCGACAGCAAATTCTTTAATTGCGAATGTGTATTTGTCACCTCGAAAAAAGTATAGTTTAGGAACTACATTCGATGTGACTCATTCGAATATTCAAGATGTAGGAATTGCGGGAAGTATTTCAGAAACCATAAGAAACGTGTTTAATGGTGCCGAAACACTAGAACTTTCGGCCAGAGGAAACATTGGATCCTCAAAAGATTTGGCTAATCCAGAAAGCAAGTTTTTTAATGTATCTGAATATGGTATTGATCTCAAATTGAACATTCCTCGAATTTGGTTTCCATTTGCTACCGAAAAAATCATTCCTAAAAGTATGATTCCTTCGACATTGGTATCTACAGGTTTGTCTAACCAAAAAAATATCGGTCTCGACAAACAAAATGTTACTGGGGTATTAGCTTATAATTGGAATCCGAAAAGAAATAATACCGCAAGATTTGATATTTTCAATATTCAATATGTTCGAAATCTGAATCCTGAAAATTATTTCAACGTGTATGAGTCTTCCTATAGCGAGTTAAATAACTTAGCGAAAACCTATAACACAAATACGGATTATGTTGACACTGATGGGAATTTGAAAATTGAAGAAGGAACCAAAGGGTTTACCAATGATGTTTTGACAGGCGTAACAGTCCTGCCTCAGCCTGAATATGAAACGGTGAGTAGTATCGAAGAACGAAGAATACGTCTTACCGAAAACGACTTTATACTTTCTACCAGTTATTCTTTTTCAAAAACAACCAAAACAGACCTAAAAGACAATACTTTTTATCAATTCAGAACCAAAATTGAATCGGCAGGTTCCCTTTTATCTTTGGTTTCGAATGCCGCAAACTTGCCTAAAAACCAAAACGGTAATTATGAAATTTTCAACTTAGAATATTCCGAATATGTAAAAACCGAATTCGATTATGTAAAATATTGGGATTTGTCTAAAGAAAAAGTATTGGCCGTTCGATCCTTTTTTGGCATTGCTATTCCATACGGTAATTCAAATAACATTCCGTTTTCAAGGAGTTATTTTGCTGGAGGTTCAAATGATAATAGAGCTTGGGAGCCCTATCGTTTAGGGCCAGGAAGTACTGGGGCGGTAAATGATTACAACGAGGCCAATATGAAAATTGCTTTGAGTGCCGAATTCAGATTCAAAATATTAGGAAGTGTAAAAGGCGCCCTTTTTGCAGATGCTGGAAACATTTGGAACGTCTTTGACAACATTACGGATACAAGAGCCACTTTCGATGGATTTGAAGATTTTAAAGAAATAGCGTTGGGAACGGGTTTTGGTCTTCGTTATGACCTTGATTTTTTCGTAGTACGGTTCGATTTAGGATTTAAAACCTTCAATCCAGCTAATGAAATGGGTAAACGATGGTTTTACGATTACGATTTCGCACATTCTGTATTTAATTTTGGGATAAATTATCCGTTCTAATGCTAATTAATTCTTATTTTTGCTAACTGAAATACAACTTATAATAACAATTTAAACAATTTACAATGGCACACAATATTAAACCAGGCGTAGCTACAGGAGATCAAGTACAAGAAATTTTCAACTATGCAAAAGAAAAAGGATTTGCATTACCTGCAGTAAACGTTACAGGTTCAAACACAATAAACGGAGTTTTAGAAACTGCTGCAAAACTAAATGCGCCAGTTATCATTCAATTTTCGAATGGTGGAGCACAATTTAATGCTGGAAAAGGACTTTCTAATGCAGGAGAAAAAGCAGCAATCGCAGGAGCAATTGCAGGAGCAAAGCACATTCACACTTTGGCCGAAGCTTATGGAGCAACCGTGATTTTACATACAGACCATTGTGCAAAAAAATTATTGCCTTGGATTGATGGATTATTAGATGCTTCGGAAAAACATTTTGCCGAAACAGGAAAATCATTGTTCAGTTCTCATATGATCGATTTATCAGAAGAGCCAATCGAGGAAAATATCAAAATTTGTAGTGGTTATTTAGCTCGAATGAGCAAAATGGGAATGACATTAGAAATCGAACTTGGAATCACAGGTGGAGAAGAAGATGGTGTTGACAACTCAGATGTAGATAGCTCTAAATTATATACTCAACCTTCAGAAGTATCTTATGCTTACGAAGAATTATCAAAAATAAGCCCACGTTTTACAATCGCAGCTTCTTTTGGAAACGTTCACGGTGTTTACAAACCAGGAAACGTAAAATTGACTCCAAAAATCTTGAAAAACTCACAAGATTATGTTCAAAACAAATTCAACACAGGTCACAATCCAGTTGATTTCGTTTTCCACGGTGGATCAGGTTCTACACTAGAAGAAATCAGAGAAGGAATCAGCTACGGTGTTATCAAAATGAATATCGATACGGACTTGCAATTTGCTTTTGCCGAAGGTATTCGTGATTTTATGGTTGACAACATTGATTACCTAAAAACTCAAATTGGAAACCCAACAGGTGCCGATGCTCCTAACAAAAAATACTACGATCCAAGAAAATGGTTGCGTGAAGGTGAAGTAACATTCAACGCAAGACTGGAACAAGCTTTTGCTGACTTGAATAACGTAAATACTCTATAAT
>DAORUG010000154.1:0-4493 GCA_035433125.1 Flavobacterium sp. | reverse complement strand
AATTTTAGATTTTAGATTTTAGATTTTAGATTCCCTAGTGCAATCTGAAATCTGAAATCTGCAATCTGTAATCTGAAATAAACATGGCTTGGTTTAAAAGAACAGAAAAAGGAATTACTACGGCCACCGAAGACAAAATGGATGTTCCAAAAGGTCTTTGGTACAAATCACCAACTGGAAAAGTTATCGATTCCGATGAATTAGCTCGCAACTTATATGTAAGTCCAGAAGATGGTTTTCATGTAAGAATTGGAAGCAAAGAATATTTCGAAATATTGTTTGACAACAACGAATACAAGGAATTAGATGCAAAAATGACTTCTAAGGATACCTTGCATTTTGTGGACACCAAAAAATATTCCGATAGATTGAAAGATACCATTTCTAAAACCAAATTGAATGATGCGGTTCGAACAGGAGTTGGAAAATCTAAAGGAAAAGATTTAGTAGTTTGCTGTATGGATTTTGCTTTTATCGGCGGTTCTATTGGTGGAGTCGTGGGCGAAAAAATAGCTCGCGGTATCGATTATTCTATCAAAAACAACATTCCATTTGTGATGATTTCAAAATCAGGTGGAGCGAGAATGATGGAAGCGGCTTATTCATTGATGCAATTAGCTAAAACATCTGCAAAACTAGCCCAATTAGCCGAAGCAAAAATTCCTTATATTTCTTTGTGTACCGATCCAACAACGGGTGGAACCACAGCATCGTATGCAATGCTTGGTGATATCAACATTTCTGAACCCGGCGCATTAATTGGCTTTGCTGGACCGAGAGTTGTAAAAGACACTACCGGAAAAGATTTGCCTGAAGGTTTTCAAACTGCTGAATTCGTTCTTGAGCATGGATTTTTAGATTTCATTACACCAAGAAAAGAATTGAAAGATGCTATAAACTTATACATCGATTTAATTCAGAATATTGACGTTAGATAGTTTTCATAAACAGATAAATACCAATAAAAAACCCTGACAAATTATTTTGTCAGGGTTTTTCTTTATGTACTTAGCGTGAAGCTTTGTTAACTTTGCG
Source organism: Flavobacterium sp. (assembly GCA_035433125.1). Classification (GTDB taxonomy): domain Bacteria; phylum Bacteroidota; class Bacteroidia; order Flavobacteriales; family Flavobacteriaceae; genus Flavobacterium. Next base: position 3,458 of record DAORUG010000154.1, on the reverse strand, counting down.
GTTAAATTTTACAATCCAAAAGCTGCTTTCACTTGATCAACGAAATCTAATTTCTCCCAAGTAAACAATTCAACTTCAACTGTTTTTTCAATTCCTCCTGGAGCAGAAAAAGTTTTGGTAACTGTTTCTGGGGTTCTTCCCATATGGCCATAAGCAGCAGTTTCACTATAAATAGGATTTCTCAATTTCAAACGTTGTTCGATAAAGTAAGGACGCATATCAAAAATAGCTTCCACTTTTTTAGCAATTTCACCATCGGTCAAATTCACTTTCGAAGTTCCATAAGTTTCAATGAAAATTCCCATTGGTTTTGCAACACCAATAGCATACGAAACTTGAACCAAAATCTCGTTAGCAACACCAGCTGCAACAAGGTTTTTAGCGATGTGACGCGTTGCATAAGCAGCACTTCTATCTACTTTACTTGGATCTTTTCCTGAGAAAGCACCACCACCGTGAGCCCCTTTTCCTCCATAAGTATCTACAATAATTTTTCTTCCTGTCAATCCAGTATCTCCGTGTGGTCCGCCAATAACGAATTTTCCGGTTGGATTAATATGATAAGTAATTTTATCGTTGAATAAATGAGCGTATTGAGGATTACTTTTGATAATTCTTGGAATTAAAATCCCAACTAAATCAGATTTGATTTTTGCCAACATCGCAGCTTCTTCATCAAAATCATCGTGTTGAGTCGAAATAACAATCGCATCAATACGTGATGGTTTGTTGTCGTCATCATACTCCAAAGTCACTTGTGATTTTGCATCGGGACGCAAATATTGAATTTCGTTGTTTTCTCGACGGATAACTGCTAATTCCTGTAATAATTTATGAGATAAATCCAGTGCCAAAGGCATAAAATTTTCAGTTTCACTGGTAGCATAACCAAACATCATTCCTTGGTCACCAGCACCTTGTTCTTCTTTATTGGCTCTATCAACACCTTGATTTATATCGGCAGATTGTTCGTGAATTGCTGAAAGAACGCCACAAGAATTGGCCTCAAACATATATTCGCTTTTTGTGTAACCAATTTTTCGGATAACCTCTCTTGCAATAGTTTGAACGTCTAAGTAAGTTTCGGACTTAACTTCGCCGGCTAAGACTACTAATCCTGTGGTTACTAATGTTTCACAAGCTACTTTCGACTCAGGGTCAAAGGCCAAGAAATTATCAATTAATGCGTCTGAAATTTGATCAGCTACTTTGTCTGGATGTCCTTCACTCACAGATTCTGACGTAAATAAATAAGCCATAATAATATAATTTTAAAGTTAAGCGAGGTAGAAAAACAATTGCAGGGAATACTAAAGGAGAGTTTCTGCTTTAGCATTTTTTTAACGAGGTTGCAATCAGTTCAAATTTCTCCTCTAATATTCGACTGCAAATGTATGAAACCAAATTGAATTCCAAATTATTCTTAACTTTTTTTTGAAGATGAAATTAAATTTCAATTGTTGAATATTTAATGATTAGGAATTTTTATGTTATTTTTTTAAAATTGTTTGGATTTCTAAATAAAAGTTTAGACATTTGTCAAACAAAAGAAAAAACAATGAATTTTAATGTTTGCAATATTTCAAAGTCGATGCAGGAAAAATCCTGTGGGTCGTTTATTGCTTAAATTTTAAATCAAAATTATATAGCTAAGCCTCCCACAAAACGGGAGGCTTTTTTTTGAATTATATATAAAACTAATTACACATATAAAATGAACAACTTACAGCAAAAACAAATGAACAAATGCAATGTCAAATCGATGATTTGTGCAAAATCCATGAAATGTTTTGATGTCTGTTGATTCCGAAAGTATAAGTTTAACACAACTTAAAACCCTTTTGGATACCTGTCTAAAAGGGTTTTTTGTTTTTTAAGTCTAAAAGCACAAGAATATTAAAATTAAATACAAATAAATCTAAAATAATAAATTATGAGTACTCCAAAATTCGCAACAAACGCATTACACGCAGGACACGACGTTACTAAAACAGCAGGAACCAGAGCGGTACCTATTTACCAAACCAGTTCTTATGTATTTAATAATTCGGATCATGCCGCCAATTTATTTGGACTTGCCGAAGCAGGATTTATATATACCAGATTAAATAATCCAACAAACGATATTCTGGAACAACGATTAGCAGCCCTCGAAGGCGGAATTGCTGCAGTGGTTACCGCATCGGGAACCGCCGCAATTGCAACGTCATTATTAGTTTTACTCAAGACGGGAGATCATATTGTGGCTTCCAATAGTTTATACGGCGGAACCTATAATTTGTTGAGTGCCACTTTGCCAAGATTAGGAATCACAACCACGTTTGTAGATCCATCGGACGCCAGCAATTTTACAAAAGCAGCTAATGAAAATACCAAAGTATTCTTTGCTGAAAGTTTAGGAAATCCAAAATTAGACGTCTTGGATTTGAAAGCGATTGCAGCAGAAGCCAAAGCTTTTAAAGTCCCATTTATTGTGGACAATACGGTTCCATCACCTTATTTGCTAAACCCAATTGAACACGGAGCCAATATTGTGATTCATTCCTTGACTAAATACATTTCGGGCAACGGAACTTCGCTAGGTGGCGCGGTTATTGATGCTGGAACATTCGATTGGAGCAGCGGAAAATTCCCTGAATTTACAGAGCCCTCGGCCAGTTATCACGGTTTAATTTATCACGAAACTCTAGGAAATGCCGCTTTTATTGCCAAGGTTCGTATCGAAGGTTTGCGGGATTATGGAGCAGCTTTGAGTCCGTTTAATGCCTTCCAGATTATTCAGGGATTAGAAACCTTGCAAGTTCGTGTCCAGAAGCACAGCGAAAACGGATTGGAATTGGCTCAATGGTTAGAAAGTCAAGACGAAGTAGCTTGGGTCAATTATCCAGGTTTAAAGTCCAGTAAATATTACGATTTGGCAACACAGTATTTACCTAAAGGACAAAACGGATTGCTAACTTTCGGCCTTAAAGGAGGGTTCGAAGCAGCCAAGAAAGTAGCCGATGAAACAAAGCTATTTTCGCTTTTGGCCAATATTGGAGACACAAAATCTTTGATTATTCATCCAGCGAGTACCACGCATCAGCAGTTGTCAGATGCAGAGCAGGTCGCCACGGGAGTTACCAAGGATTTAATCAGACTCTCGGTCGGGCTTGAAGACATCGAAGACTTGAAAGCCGATTTAAAAGCCGTTTTCGAAAATTTAAAAGTATAAAAAGTAACATATTTGAACTTAGGAAAACTGAATTCAATATGTTTTTAAAATAAAAAAGTATAACATCAAAAATAAGACATTATGAAAACTCTAAAATATATTTTAACCGCAATAATTCAGTTTTTCAAAAGTTTGAATAGTAAAACAATAGCAAATACTGAGGATTTAGACAATTTTGAATTTACATATCCAAAACTGGGAATCAATTTGAATCAAAATCCAGAAACAAAAAAAGCACCAAAAT
>DAORUG010000153.1:0-7260 GCA_035433125.1 Flavobacterium sp. | reverse complement strand
CTTTTTTAAGCTGTTTTAATATTAAAATAAACAGTTTAGATGTTTCTAAAAACATAGCTTTGACTGATTTATTTTCCAGCAAAAATCAATTAACTATTTTAGATGTTTCAAAAAACACCTTATTAAATGTTTTAAATTGTTCTGATAATAAAATAACGATTTTAGATGTTTCTACAAATACGAATCTATCAACAATAGCGTGTTCTTCAAATAATTTAACATTTCTAAATTTAAAAAACGGAAATAATACAAAAATCCTAAGTCCTTATTTTATAAACAACCCAAATCTAAGTTGCATTCAAGTTGACAATAAAGCGTATTCAGATGCCAATTGGTCAACTAAAAAAGACGCCACAGCCAGTTATTCTGAAAATTGCAGCAAAACTACTGCTCCTATAGCTCCCCCGGTAATCACCGCAACAGGAAATCAAATCTATTGTTCAGGAACTTCTTTGAAAATTGTCGAAACCATTTCTATTACAAATGATCCTGCTGAACCCGACACAGATGCTATTTATATTCAGATATCTTCGGGTTATATCAACGGTCAAGACCAATTAATTCTTGCTAATCCAACTGCACATCCAAACATTACAACAAGTTGGGATGCAACAGCAGGAAAACTAAAATTATACAGTCCATTGGGTACAAAAATTCTTTATACAGACTTTGTATCCGCCATACAAGATGTCGAATTTAGCAATTCATCAATTTCACCATCAGGAATACGAAACTTTTCCATCACAATTGGCCAAGCCAATTATCTTCCATCCACTGGACATTATTATCAATATATCCCAAATATAGGTATTACTTGGACAAACGCAAAAACAGCCGCAGAAGCACTCAATTATTACGGATTAAAAGGGTATTTAGCCACGATTATGGCAGCAGACGAAGCCCAAATCTCAGGTGAACAGGCCCAAGGAGCCGGATGGATTGGCGGAACTGATGCTGCCAAAGAAGGAGAATGGAGATGGGTTACAGGTCCAGAAGGTCTTGCCAATGGCGGAACGGGAATTGTTTTTTGGAATGGAACAGGTAATGGGTCAACCCCAAATTATGCCAAATGGAATACAGGAGAACCCAATCAATTTAATGGCTTAGAAGAAGACTATGCACATATTACTGCTCCAGGTGTAGGGATAACAGGCTCTTGGAATGATTTACCTGTAAATAGTAATCCAAATGGCGATTACCAAGCAAAAGGTTTTATCGTAGAATTTGGTGGAATGCCCGGAGATCCAACTCTTCAAATATCAGCAAGTACAACAATAACAATTCCCAAAATAACAAGCACAACTCCAAATTCCATTTGCGGCTCAGGAGTTATTACCCTTCAAGCAACGGCAACTGACGGCGCCGTGGATTGGTATGCCACACCAACTGGAGGAACATCACTATTTACAGGAAATTCATATACAACTCCATCTCTTACCACTACAACTTCTTATTATGTTGATGCCTCAAATGGAAGTTGCCCAAATGGTCCAAGAACAGAAATTATCGCTACTATAAAAGTTTTGCCTAGTTTACCTCAAATAGCAATATCTTCTACAAGCCCCGTTTTATATTGCCTGAATGCACCTGCAATTCCTTTGGCCGCAACTGCATCTACAGATTGCACTTTAAATTGGTACACTTTGCCATCTGGAGGAGTTGCTTCAGCTACAAGTCCTACACCCATTACAACAGTTGCAGGTTCCACGACTTATTATGTAAGCCAAACAAACACAGTAAACGGTTGTGAAAGTCCTCGGGCAGCAATCATAGTAACTGTAAATCCATTGCCTACTGCACCAATTGTGAGTAATGTAAACTATTGTAATAATGAAATTGCTGTGCCTTTAACAGCAACAGCTTCTGCAAATTGTACTCTAAATTGGTACACAACAGCTACAGGAGGCACACCAAGCGCAACAAGTCCAATTCCCTCAACAGCAACAGTAGGTTCAACAAGTTATTATGTGAGTCAAACCATAACTTCCACAGGTTGCGAAGGACCAAGAGCTGAAATCATTGTAACTGTGAATCCATCACCGACGGCTCCAATAGTAAGTAATATCGACTATTGTCATAATGAAATTGCAATTCCTCTAACGGCAACCTCTTCGGCAAATTGCACTCTTAATTGGTACACAACCCCAACAGGCGGGACATCAAGTCCAACAAGCCCTACTCCATCGACAGCAACTGTGGGAACAATAAAATACTATGTAAGTCAAACCATAACAGCTACTGGATGTGAAGGCCCAAGAGCTGAAATCATAGTGACTACAAATCCATTGCCTGTTGTAAACGATGTTACTATTATCCAATGTGATAGCGACTTAATTGTAGATGGAAAGACATTATTCAATTTAACCGTAAATAATAATGCAATTTCTGCCAATTCTGCCAATGAAAATTTCACTTATTACACTTCGTTAAACGGAGCAAATAATGCCGTTCCAGCTGATTTAATTGCAAATGATTTGGCTTTTGAAAACACAACTCCAACATTAATGGACATTTGGTCGAGAGTCAGTAACAAAATAACTGGCTGTTCCAGTGTTGCCAAAATCACTTTGAAAGTTCCCGCTACCAACATTAATCCAAACTACAAAATACCGTTTTCACCCGTTTGCGATGATTTTTTAGATGCCAATGGAAATAATACTGCTAACAATGATAAACGTGACGGCATTACCACTTTTGATTTCTCTGCAACAAAAGCGATTATATTAGCCCAATTACCAACAAATCAAGTGTACAACATTAGTTATTACAAAAACGAATCGGATGCTTTAGCCGAACTTAATGTAATAACCGATATTTCAAATTACAGAAACATAGGTTATCCCAATTCGCAAGATATTTGGATACGTATCGATAGCGATTTGGATAATGCTTGTTATGGTTTAGGACCGTATTTGACTTTAAATGTTGAAGCTTTACCTGTTGCCAATGCCGTAGTAATTCCTAGACAATGCGACGATAACAACGATGGAATATTTACATTCAATACTTCTTCGCTTGAATCTGATTTATTAAAAGGACAAACCAACGTAACAGTTACCTATTTCGACCAAGCCAATAATCCTTTGAAAGATGTCAATGGAGTTTCGATTACAAGTCCATTTCCTGCTAATTTCACAACAACTTCACAAACCATTAAAGCGGTTGTAACCAATAACACTCCGCAACTGTGTTTGGATGAAGTCGCCATAACATTTATAGTAGATGTTTCTCCACAAGCATTTTCTGTTCCTTCCACCCTCACAACAGCGTGTGATGATGAATTAGATCCAATCAATCAAGACGGAAAATTTGCATTTGACACCTCAACATTCGAAACCACGATTCTGGGCGGACAAACGGGAATGATTGTCAAATATTACGATCAGAATAATGTGCTTTTGCCAAGTCCATTGCCCAACCCATTCTTGACCAATACTCAAAATATTACTGTTAATGTTCAAAATCCATTAAACACAATTTGCTCAGCATCGACGACATTAAATTTTGTTGTCAATCCCGTTCCAAATATCGACTTGAATTTGGACGGCCTTGACAATGAATTGGTTTGTCAAAATATTCCTTCCTTTTTTATAACCCTGAATGCAGGAATAACCGACGGTTCGCCAACCATTGATTACGATTATATTTGGACAAAAGACGGACAAATTGTAGGGGCAAATTCACCAACATTAGACGTAAATTCTGTGGGAGATTACACCGTTGAAGTCATCAATAATTCGGGCTGTAGCAGAATTAGAACAATTACTGTCACTGCATCGAATATCGCAACAATTGTCTCTATTGATGTTGTAGATTTAACCGATGTCAATACTGTGACAGTAAACGTAACCGGACCCGGAAAATACGAATACAGCATTGATGAACCTAATGGATTTTGGCAAGATTCCAATTTTTTCAATAACGTACCCGCTGGAGTTCACGTGGTGTATATCAATGACAAATATGGTTGCGGCCCAGTTCATCAAGAAATTGTAATTGTAGGTGTTCCAAAATTTTTCACGCCAAACGGTGATGGCTATAATGATTATTGGAGTGTAAAAGGAGTGAATCAAACTTATAATTCAAAATCCATAATCTACATTTTTGACAGATACGGAAAACTCCTAAAACAATGGGTTCCATCTTTAAATCAAGGTTGGGATGGCACTTTCAACGGAGTTCCTTTACCCGCAGATGATTATTGGTTCACCCTAAAACTGGAAGACGGTAGAGAAACAAAAGGGCATTTTTCGCTAAAAAGGTAAAATTTTAAGTAATTTTATTTTGAATTTCCTCCAAAATATAAAGATAATCCTCTTGGTTTTCTACAAAATCTCTATCCGAAACATCAATAATCAGAACATTCAAATCGGTTTGAGATTTAATGTAATCTAAGTAGCCACTATTAATTTTATCCAAATAATCGGCTGGAATATTTTGCTCGTAACTTCGCCCTCTTTTTTTGATATTGGCTAATAAACGTTCCGTATTTTGGTATAAATAAATATACAAATCTGGTTTTGGCATTTCTCTGTAAACAATATCGAACAGCGTTTTATACAATCTAAATTCGTCTTCTTGCAGCGTTACTTTGGCAAAAATCAGGGATTTAAAAATATGATAATCGGCTACAATAAAATCCTTGAACAAGTCAAATTGCGCCAAATCATCGGACAATTGTTTGTATCTATCAGCAAGAAAAGACATTTCTAATGGAAAAGCATAGCGATTTTGATCTTCATAAAATTTAGGCAAAAACGGATTGTCGGCAAAACGTTCCAAAACGGTTTTGGCATTAAAATCTTCAGCAATTTTTGTAGTCAACGTAGTTTTTCCTGCGCCAATATTTCCTTCGAAAGCAATATAATTAAACTGTTCCAAAGGAATATTATCCAAAGGATTTTCAAGTTTCTGCACCATCGAGCAAACACTTTCGTCTGGCGAAATTTCGAGTAATTCGGCTACTTTTTTATGAAATATGGGATGAATCCAATTTAAATTCAAATCCAACATGGGTAACAAAACAAAATTCCTGTTTTGCATCAACGGGTGTGGAACTTGAAGTTTTTCAGTATCAATAATTTCTTCATTAAATGCAATCAAATCGATATCGATAATTCTGGATTGGTATTCTAAAGTCATATCCCGAACGCGTCCCAATTGCTTTTCAATATTCAAAATTTTGGTCAAAATGGTATTTGCCGACATAAAAGTATGAACAACCAAAGCACAATTATAAAACGCATCGCTGTCAAAACCCCAAGACGGTGTTTCATACAACTTCGAAATTTTGATAACCGTTCCCACCTCTTGATGAATCAATTGGATGCAATTTTCAATATTTCGAAGACGATTGCCTTGATTGGTTCCTAGCGATAAAACGACCTGATTTTGTGATTTCATATTAAGCACAAATTAACTAAAAATAATTTTAGAATAGTACTATATTTGCCCCCGTGTTGATAACTATTTTTACCGTTTTTTAACTCTAAAATTGTAACACATTGCCCCTTTTTACTACTTATTAAAAAAATATAATTATGAGATTTTTAGGAAATGTATTGGCGACCATAGTTGGGTTGTTCGTTTTTTTGATGCTATTCTTTTTTGGAATAATCTTAATTGCTGCTGTTTTTGGAGGTGATTCCGAAGAAGTATCCGTAAAAAGCGATTCGGTTATCGAATTAAAATTAGAAAATATCAAAAATGATTATGCTGGAAAATACAAAGATCCTTGGGTAACCATCCTCTCTGAAGGTGAAAATGTGGGTCTTTCGGATATTATCAGTGCTATCGAAGCGGCAAAAACCGATAACGACATCAAAGGAATTTCCATCTTGAATAATGAATCTGAATTGGGAATGGCGCAAAGAAAAGCCCTTCGAGATGCTTTGGAAGATTTCAAGAAATCAGGAAAATTTGTAATGGCTTATGCCAATTCGTATTCGCAAAAAGAATACTATTTGAATTCCGTTGCCAATACCGTTTATATTAATCCAGTGGGTGATTTTGATTTCAAAGGATTGTCTGCCGAATTGATGTTTTTCAAAGATTTACAAGAAAAATCAGGTATAAAAATGGAAGTCATTCGCCACGGAAAATATAAAAGTGCTGTCGAGCCTTTCCTTGACAACAAAATGAGCGATGCCAACAGAGAACAAACTGTAGCTTTATTGAATTCGGTTTGGAGTTCCATTTTAGCAGACATTTCAAAAAGTAGAACTATTTCGGTAGCCAAATTAAACGAAATTGCCAGCGGACTTCTAGCAAGAACTCCCGAAATGGCAAAAGCAGAAAAACTAGTCGATGTTGTTGCTTACGAGGATGTGTATCACGATGCTATCCGAAAAAAATTAAAAGTCGATGCCGACGAAGACTACAACAAAATAAGCATTAAGGATTATGCTCGAAAAGTTGCTACCACTTCTGAAAGCAACGGTTCGCAAGATAAAATTGCTGTTATTTATGCTCAGGGAGAAATTATGAGTGGTGAAGGCGACGTCAACACCATTGGCGAAGGCTCGATGAATCGTTCTCTAATTGAAGCTAGAAAAGACAAAAATGTTAAAGCCATCGTACTAAGAATTAATAGTCCAGGTGGAAATGCTTTGACCTCAGATTTGATTTGGAGAGAAATCGAATTGACCAAAAAAGTGAAGCCTGTCGTGGTTTCGATGGGAAATTATGCGGCTTCTGGTGGTTATTACATTGCTTGTAATGCCAACAAAATTTTTGCAGAAAAAAATACTATCACAGGTTCTATAGGCGTTTTTGGAATATTGCCAAATTTCACTCAATTGGCAACAAAAATTGGCATTCACACCGAGCAAGTAAAAACCAATGAAAATGCCTCAGAATACAGTCCGTTTGTGCCAATGGACGAAAAATTCAAAGTCGTTACACTCGAAAGTGTGGAGCATATTTACAAAACATTCGTATCGCACGTTGCCGCAGGACGAAAAATGACTGTAGCACAAGTAGATTCTATTGGGCAAGGTAGAGTTTGGTCGGGTGAACAAGCACTAAAAGTAGGACTTGTTGATAAAATAGGAGGTTTGGATGATGCCATAAAAGAAGCCGCAAGTCTTGCAAAAACAAAAACGTACAGCACGCAAAACTTTCCTGAATACGAAAAAGATATGAATGATATTTTTAATAATTTCCCTTTTGCAAAATCTAAAGAATCATTTATAAAAGAAGAATTAGGCGAAGAAACCTATCGTTTAATGGAGCAATTAAAAAAGGTTCAAGCTCGAAAAG
>DAORUG010000152.1:0-7264 GCA_035433125.1 Flavobacterium sp. | reverse complement strand
ATTAATTCCTGATAGGGAAATAGAATATCTTTTTGTAGGAACATTTAATCCAGAATGGAATTATAATAATGCACAACAAGCTGATTATTTTTATGGTAGGGTCAGGAATAATTTCTGGTGTATTTTGCCAAAGGTATTTGGAGATGAATCTTTAAAATATGAAGAATTAATTTTCAAACTTGATTATATAAATCAAAATAGAATTGGAATTACTGATATAGTTAGGAATGTTATTAATGCTAATGAAGAAAATATCATTGATAGAAATAATCTAACAACAGGTTTTTCAGATATTGTTCTGAATCAATACAATTTAGAATTCAACACTCCAAATATTTTAGAATTAATCGATAAGAATAAATCAACGTTGAAAGGTGTTTTTTTAACAAGGTCAACATTAAATGGAATTAATCAAATTGCAAATGAATGGGATAAGATAGTCTTTCATTGCAACAAATATTCAATAAATACAGATAGATTATTAACTCCTTCAAGAGGTGGTTGTCTTTCTAAAGTAGAAATTTGGAGAAATAAAATATTAAATAACAATTAATTAAATTTTAATACAAAAGAATATAAATATGGAAAATGTCCTTTCTCAATTCAAATCAGATTTTTTTGAAGTTACTTTAAATAGTGATCAATTATTTGTACACACTTCGACATCTGAAGAAGTTTTTGCCTTGCGTTCAATAAATGGCATTAGTATAGTTGACCTAGTTGATGAATATAATACCGAATTAACAGATTGGAAAAAGAAAGCTAATACTCCATATTATATGTATTTATTTGGAGGATTTTTTCTTTTAATAGATATTGTTGCTGTTGCTAGTGGTGGTTTTGGTAACGGAAAAATAATTCCATCTATTGTTATTGGTATTGCACTGATATATTTTGGTTATAAAAAACAAAATAAAAGTAAAACTGAAAAACCAAACCTTATGTCTTCTTTGAGAATAATGTTAAATGGTGGGGTAAAAGATTTTAAGTTTGACAAAGCTGACAACAGTAGTGCAAATATTGCAGATTTTGTTTCGCAAGTTGTTAAAACATTAACAGCATATCATAAAAACAACGGATAATGGGATTTTGGGATGTATTTGTAAAAACTTGGCAGGTTAGGATGTCTATTAAAATTCAAAAATCACTTGAAAATTCATTTAATTCTGCAAAAAAAAAATCAGAGACAAAAGCAAATTTGCCTGAAATTTTGAATGAATTAGAAGAAAAAAACAAGTCTTGGAATGACAAGATGAATCGACAACAATATAAATCAGATATTTAAAATATATTTTATTGGTTTGTTTCAAAATGTAAGAATTTAAAAATATACTATGAATATTATTTGTATGAATAATCAAATGGCTAATGCAAATGGCTAATGCAAATGGCGTTTTACAACCTAAAATTTTAATGGCAATATTACTGCTTTATCAAAATGGCAATAGCCAAATGTCTGCAATAAATGTTAGGCAAGAATGTTTTAATCTTAATAATACAAGACCTTGGAATAGCCGACTTCCTTCAATATGCAATGCGATGCGAAATGCGATTAAATGTAGTGGTGAAATCATAGGAGAAAATAGAGATTTTCTTGAATTTACAATTTCATTTAGATCATTATGAAAGACATAATTTTCATAATAATCTTTATTTTATTCAGTTTACACATTCAAGCTCAAAAAGTCTTTTCCGTTCAGTATGCCAATCAAGCGGATGTGAAAATTTTTGTGGTCGATTATCCAAATCAAGCTGATTTGAAAGTGTATAAAGTCAAATATACTAATCAGGCAGGAAAGAATGATGGTTTGTGGTTTTTTGCCAAATATGCCAATCAGGCTGACAAGAAAATATTCTTTGTGAAATATGCGAACCAAGCCGATATAAAGATTTATTTTGTCGAGCATCAAAATCAAGCTGGCTGGAACGACAATTCCAAAAAAGCTTATTTTTACTAATAATCCCCTAGCCCTGATAGAAGCGACATCCTTTTTTTGCTTTCTTTAAGCAAGGAAAGATATAGCGAATAGCGGGAAAAAGCTCCAAGAAAAACTACGATTCCAAAATATCCATAAACTTCCCTTCCAATTCATTCATTTGTCCATTGCCTTTGAATCGTATTTGTTTGGCTATGAAGTAAAGCAAAAACCAAAGGATAATCATTAGTAACATCACGATTAAATTCATTGTGGTGGGTTGTTTCAAAACATAGTTGGAGTAGGCAATGGCGCTAAAAATCAGAAAAATTCCCGCCACCATAAAATGCAGAAACATAAAAAGCGTCCATAAAGTGGGTTCTGGTCCAAACAATCCCCGAATGTGAGTTTCGTTGTTGTCTTTGGTTTCCAATTCCAAGTGTAAATGAGGCGACCAAAATTCCCGTTTGGCATCTGGCATATTCATCCAAATGTGATTGCGTTTGGTTTTGAGGTGACAATCTTCGGTGCAATTCACTTTATAATTTTCGAATTTTTGACGAACGGATTCAATATTTTCTGGGACATCTTTGTAAAAACGCAAGCGAAGTCTGATTTCATTATTGGCATCCATAACAGCAATTTTTGGGTTTGAAATGATTAAAAGCATTGCAAAATAGTAAAAAAATTGATAGTATGGTATTTAACACTACCTTTGCAAAAAATTAAAAATACTTTATTGTTTGATTTTAAGAGCATAATGATTTTGGTTAGCCAAAATCTAAAATCTAAAATCTGCAATCTAAAATCAAAAAAATGAATAATATTGTTGCGATAGTAGGAAGACCTAATGTAGGGAAATCAACCCTTTTTAATAGGCTGATACAAAGAAGAGAAGCTATTGTAGATTCAGTATCTGGGGTGACCCGAGATAGAAACTATGGTAAAAGCGAGTGGAACGGAAAAGAGTTTTCCGTGATTGATACAGGAGGATACGTTCGTGGATCCGATGATGTTTTTGAAGGCGAAATCCGCAAGCAAGTGGAATTGGCTATCGACGAAGCTGATGTAATTATTTTTGTGGTAGATGTAGAAGAAGGCATTACGCCAATGGATGATATTGTTGCCAGACTTTTGCGTAAGGTAAAAAAACCTGTTTTACTAGCCGTAAATAAGGTAGATAATGCGATGCGTGAAAAGGATGCTCTCGAGTTTTATAACCTTGGTTTAGGCGAATTTTTTACTTTCGCCAGTATTTCAGGAAGTGGAACTGGAGATTTGTTAGATGCAGTAATTGAAGCTTTCCCAATAAAACCAGAACCGGTACAAGAAGAAGTAGTTTTACCTCGTTTTGCCGTTGTAGGTCGTCCGAATGCTGGAAAATCTAGTTTTATAAACGCATTAATTGGTAAAGAACGTTTTATGGTTACAGACATTGCGGGAACTACTCGTGATGCTATCGATACTAAATTCGACCGTTTTGGTTTTGAATTCAACTTGGTCGATACAGCAGGAATTCGTCGTAAGGCAAAAGTGAAGGAAGATTTAGAGTTTTACTCCGTGATGCGTTCGGTTCGTGCGATTGAGCACGCTGATATTTGTATCCTGATTATTGACGCCACTCGTGGATTTGAAGGCCAAGACCAAAGTATTTTTTGGTTGGCCGAAAAAAACCGAAAAGGTGTTGTCATCTTGGTAAACAAATGGGATTTGGTTGAAAAAGATACGATGTCAACCCGTGATTATGAAGCCAAAATCAGGGAAGAATTGATGCCATTTACCGATGTGCCGATTCTTTTTGTTTCCGCACTAACAAAACAACGTTTGTTGAAAGCATTGGAAGCAACGGTTCAGGTTTTCGAAAATAGAAAGCAACGAATTGCGACTTCAAAATTCAACGAATATATGTTGAAAGTTATCGAAGCGTATCCACCACCAGCTACAAAAGGGAAATACGTTAAAATTAAATACTGTATGCAGTTGCCAACATTAACACCACAATTTGTGTTTTTTGCCAATATGCCGCAATATGTAAAAGAACCTTACAAACGTTATTTAGAAAATAAAATTAGAGAAAACTGGGACTTCTCAGGAGTGCCAATCGACATCTATATTAGAGAAAAATAAAACGAATCCCGAGCAATCGGGATTTTTTGTATCTTGTGGGTTCTATAGTGTGAATTGTAATAAACACAGTCAACTCTATTTGTCACGCTGGAAGCGTCTCAGCTATTTTGCTCCCAAGTATTTAGCAGCTTCCTGCATAATAATTAGCAACAGAAAATAAATAAATGTTGGATTGGAAATTAAACCTTTTATCTATTTCTGTGTCTTATCTTTTTTACACAACAAAGCATCTCAATGGCTAAAATATATTCTTTTTTATTTCTTCTGTTTTTCTTTTTCTCTGCAAATGCTCAAAATGAAGTTGTTATAAAAGGAACGGTGTATGATATTAATACACAAGTTCCACTTGAATTGGCGACAGTTTATTTTTCGAATGTTAAAGATTCTACTGTTATAGAGTATACTACTACCGATAAAAATGGAGTTTTTAAAATTTCGACCAAAAAATACGATAAACCTTTTTTTTTAAAGGTGAATTATATGGGGTATCAACCTTACATTGAGGAACAAAATTCACTTTTAGAGAGCAAAGATTTTGGTAAATTATATTTGTTACAAAACACAAAAGAATTGAATGAGATTGTTATCAAAAGTGAAGCACCTCCAGTTCGTGTAAAAAAAGATACTTTAGAGTTTAACGCTTCTTCTTTCAAGGTTCGGCCAGATGCCAATGTCGAAATTTTGTTGAAACAATTGCCAGGATTCGAAGTGGATAATGAAGGAAAAATAACTGTGAACGGAAAAGAAGTGACACAATTTCTAATAAACGGCAAAGCATTTTTTGATAAAGACGGTGCCATAGCTTTAAAAAATTTGCCCGCCGATTTGATAAGCAAAGTACAGGTCTCTGATTTTAAAACCAAAAAAGAGGAGTTGTCCAAACAAGAGTCTAGTTCGGATTATTCCAGCATCAATTTGACCATTGACGAAAAGAAAAACAAAGGCTATTTCGGAAAATTTTTGGGAGGATATGGAACCGATGATCGGTATGAAACCAGTCTTATTGTCAATTTTTTTAATAACAAACAAAAAATAAGTGTATTGGCTTCGGCTAATAATATCAATTCTACGGGTTTTTCGCAAGACGAAGTATTTGATAGTATGGGTGGTGGAAGAAATGCCAGTGGCAATGCAAGAACTACCGTGGGCAAAGGGATTACGGAATCTAATTTGGTTGGTTTTAATTATTCCGATGAATGGTCTAAAGATTTAGAAGCTAGTGCAAGTTATAATTTTTCGAATTCTGTTAACAAAAACGAAAGCAAATCCAATCAAGCCAATTTTCTACCAACGGGAACTATTTTTACCGAATCTGGTTCGAAAGCAAGAAGTGAAAATACTGGAAACAAGGCCAATTTTGAATTTGAATATAAAATAAATCCAACTACACGAATTGTGGTTATTCCAAGAGTCGATCAAACACGCACCAATAATCTTTCTGAATCTTCCAGTTTTTCAATGGATGAAAATGAGACTTCTTTGAATGAAAGCACCTCAAAATCGTACAGAGAAAGTACGGCTACTAATTTTGCAAACTCCATAAACTTTAATAAAACATTCGAAAAAAAAGCTCGGAATTTGAGTTTTGAATTCAATAATAATAATACAAATAACGATTCGGACGCTTTAAATCTTTCGGAAACTATTTTTTATCAAGGCAGTAAACCCAACGATGAGAGAAATCAAAACAGCAAGACGGATAATGCTTATGATTCTTACTCGGCCGATATTGAATACACTGAACCCATAACGGATTCGTTGCGAATTAGAATTGGTTCCGATTTTGGTTGGTCGAAAGCTATAAATGACATCAAAACATTCGATTATGATGCCACTTCCCAATCGTATTCTGATCTAAATGATTTACAAACAAATTATACTACTTCAACACGAAATTCTATTGCACCTAAAGTTGGGATTACTTACGAAAAAAACAATTTTACTTTTAATTTGAATTCCAGCACTTCCATTATCGATTTTGACAATCACTCTTTATATCTTAATAAAATAACCGATTTGAATCAAAAATATGTTTTGCCTTATGGAAGAGCACAAATCAGATATAAATTAGACCGATCAAAATTTGTTACTTTGAGATATGATTATTCCAGCAGTCTTCCTTCTTCAACTCAATTGATGCCCGTGGCAAATTTAGCTAATCCTTTGAACACGATTATAGGAAATCCAAATTTGAATCCAAACGAAAAAAACAGTGTCAACCTTAATTACAGGAATTTTGATATGCGAACTCGCTCGGGCTATTCTTTGTTTATGAGAGCGGATTTTTTTGATAGCGAAATAGTGTCGAGTTCGGTTTATGACGATAGTGGAAAACGGAACACTACTTATAAAAATGTTACGGGCACTTACACCACTTCTATTGGAGGAAATTGGAACCAAACCATAAAAGATGAAGCTCATGTGCTGAGGTATGGTTTGAGCATAAATGGTAATTATTCATTGGACAAAGGGTTTACCAACGCTGTTTTGTATGAGGCAAAATCATTGGGAATCACCCCAAGAGTTTACTTTTCGTATGATTATGGAGAGTTACTTACAGTTGCGCCTTCCTACGGTTTGTCTTATAACGAATCGAAATATACCAACTCATCTCTTAACGCCAGTTCGAATGTTGTTCATAGAATAAATTTGCAAACCACCAATTATTGGCCTAAGAATTGGATTTTTGGTAATGATTTTGGATACACCTACAATTCGAACATTTCGGATGATTTTAAAAAAGATTTTTATTTATGGAATACGAGTTTGTCTTATGGTTTTTTCGACAAAAAAATGACTTTGAAAGTAAAAGTCTATGATGTTTTGAATCAAAACCAAAGTGCCACCAGAACCATTTCGCCAACAACGATTCGCGATGAAGAAAACACGGTTTTAAAACGCTATGCAATGTTTTCTTTGGCATATAAATTGGGGAATTTTGGAGGAAAAGAAAATCGTTCCCGAGGATCTAGAAATAGAGGAATGGATAATATGGATTAATTTTTCAACTAATTTATAATTAATCGATTAATGATTAAACCATTAGAGTCTATCTGAGTCTTATAAATCTAAACTTAAAAATGAAAATAAAAATGAAGAAATTAATTATCGCAGCATTATTGGTTATAGGTATTTCCTCTTTTGCACAGGAAACTCAACCAGAAAAAAAATCAAACAAAGGACAACAAAAAGAAAAAATGTCCCCAGAACAAAGAAATCAG
>DAORUG010000151.1:0-7280 GCA_035433125.1 Flavobacterium sp. | reverse complement strand
CAGACAACGGAACACCTTTTTTTTCTTTCCCTAAAACAATACTTCCATTGGTATTTCTTTTATATGTTGATTTATTAAATTCATTTTTCTCTCTATCTTGCAATATTTGGTCAATGTTGGTTGTTGCAGAATAATCTGTATAGATAGTGTTGAATTTAAAATCTTTAGTTTTTGAGTAGAAAAAGATTATTTGGTGTGCATTTAATAAACCTTTTTTTGAATTTGACCAACGTTTGTAAGACCACACGATTTCACTTTGAAAGTTTTCTCTACCAAACACTTTGTCTAAAATTGTTCGGATATTATGTGAAGCTGTTTTATCGCAATGTAAAAAAACACTCCCAGTATTTTTCAATACTTTTTTACATTGAGTTAAGGTGTCTTCAATTAATTTTAAATACTCTTCTAATGACTCAAATTTATCATCAAATTCATAAACTTTAGAATTATCACGACTTGTTAAAGAATGTTTTTTTTGTGTAAAAAAAGGTGGGTCAAAATATACCAAATCGACCTTGTTAACTTCCATTTCTTGAAGTTTTTCCACACAATTTCCGTGATATATTTTGTTAGTTTCCATTCTCGGGTGTTTTTTCGTTAGCAATATCTGTTAAAATGGCTTTTAAATCTACTCCGCAATAATCTAGTAAAAATTCCCAAGCATCATCTCCAGCATAATATTCTCCTTCAACACCAGCATATAAAGTTTTTAAAGTTTCTTGTATTCGGATTGCTTGGCTTCTTAATGGATAGTAAAACATTATACGAATTGGTTTTAAACCGTGTTGTTTTATCACTTTCACTCTTGTATGTTCTTTTGTTATATGGTCGCCGTCAGTCGTAGCATCTCTCCATTTTACTTCTATTGCATCAAGTCCATTCAAAAAATCAATTTCAAACGTTTTTGGTCTTTGACCTATTGTATTTTCTACTTTTGTTTTAATTCCATCAGGGAATTTATAATTCAGACAAAGAGTAGCCGAATCTTCTAGGAAAGAGCCAGCATATTTATATAGAAAACGTCCTGCATTTTGAAAAATATCTATAAGTTCGCCTTCGTTTGTTGAGATTCCAAGAACTCTATAAATGAGATAATGGGAATTATCATCCTCCTTCATTTCTACTTTTCTAGTTTCAATTTTACCTTTTAAAGTTGATGAATAAATCTCAGCTAATTCTTTTATTTTCTCTTTTAATATGTCCATTTATTTTTTAAATTTTATTTAGGCTGTAAATTTACATTATTTATTTTTCAGTACTATTCTTTTTAGAATGACATCTAATTAGCGAGTTGTTTGTGCAGATTTGTTTTGCGAGAGGGATTGCAGAGGAAATCCTTTTGTTTTTTTCTTTAAAAAAAACAAAAGATTGCAACGGAAAGCCCGACCCTTAGGTCACGCCCAAATTTAATAAAAAAACCGATGCCTTTTTATAGTGGAGCATCGGTTTTATATTTTAATGGAAGTGGTCTTCCTCGATTTCGAATTCGGCGTCTTTTTCCCAAATTTCCATTTCGCAGGGTTTGCAATTGAATTTGAGTTTGTATTCTAGTTCGCCTTGCTTTAAAATTAATGGTTCTTTGAGTTTGCCATCCATATTAGGATGGTATTTTGGACATTTTTCCAATTCGTATTTGATGCAGTATTTGGTGGTCATCACGCGTGATTTTCCTGGATCCCATTGCAATTCGAAGGCTTTTTCGATTTCGGTAACGCCGTGACGTTCGTAGAATTTTCGAGCCAGTTTATTGGAAACATTGTACATAAAATCCAGTTTGGTTTCCGGATACGGATGTGATGTTTTGACTAATTGGTGTTCGTGACGCTTGTAATTGGCCAAACGAATTTCGGATAATTGTTCGAAAACCGTTCTTCGCATTTCGTTTATTTTGGAAATTGGAAGGAACCAGTTTTCGGAGAACAAAATTGTTATTTCATCGGCGGTGTAAGGCGTGAAACCTGTTTTTGCCAAATTGATTTTGAAATTATCTTCGATTGATTCGTTGTTTTTGGTTCTTTCTTTTGGATGAGCCAAATTCACAATGCTCACATTGCCATCTTCGTCAGTGGCGATTAATTCAAAACCGTTTTCGTTTTCCGTCAGCAATAAACTCGTGCTTATTTTTCGAACGGCACTGTCTTCGCGTTCCACTATTTTGATGAAAGCGGCGTCGTTGTTTCGGTAAATGAAAGTTCCGGGTTTGATTTCTTTTAGCACATTAGGATATGCCAGGCCATTTTCTACTTTGTTGACATAAATTCCATCGGCTTCGTTGTTTTCGTTGATAAAACACAATCCGTCACCATTGTTCAGGAATTCGCCGTTTTCGATCTCATACCCATTTCCACTGGTTTTGATTAGTTTACCAATGTATTGTCCTTTCGATTTTGGACTATCCCAAGAACCGATGGCTTGGTGTCTTTCGTTGACAAAATAATCGGTATAACCTCGGTTGAAACTTTTGTCTAATGCGGAATCAAAAGTATAGGTACATTTTCCCGAAGAAGCTTTGGTGTATTTACCGCTGTTGTCGTTTTCTAAGAAAGCGTCCAGTTTTTGACGTAAGTAAGAAACGTTGTTTTTGACATAGACAATATCTTTCAGACGTCCTTCAATTTTAAAGGAACAAATTCCGGCTTCAATTAGATTTGGAATTTGGTCTGAAACATCAAAATCTTTGATGGAAAGCAAGTGGCTGTTTTTGATTAAGGTTTCGCCGTGACCGTCGATGAGGTTGTATGGCAAACGACAGTTTTGTGCACAAGAACCGCGATTGGCAGAGCGTTCGCCATTGGCAACACTCATATAGCAGTTTCCGCTGAAAGAAACGCAAAGCGCACCCGTCACGAAAAATTCCAGTTCCACATCTGAAGCTTCACTGATTTCTTTGATTTGGTGTAAGTTCAATTCGCGGGCCAAGACTACACGTTTCATTCCAGCATCTTTCAGGAATTTGATTTTATGAGGGTCACGATTGTTGGCTTGCGTACTGGCGTGTAAAACTATAGGAGGGATGTCCATTTCCATAATCGACATATCTTGGACAATCAGGGCATCGACACCTATGTCGTATAATTTCCAAATCATCTGGCGACAGTCTTCCAATTCGTTGTCGTACAAAATGGTGTTGACCACCACAAAAACCTGGGCGTTGAATAAATGGGCATATTCCACCAATTTCGCGACATCTTCAATCGAGTTGGTGGCATTGGAACGCGCGCCATATAAAGGAGCTCCAATATAAACTGCATCGGCACCACTGTTAATGGCAGCCATACCGTGAATTAAATCTTTGGCAGGAGCCAATATTTCTATTTTCTTCTTCATCTATGGGATGATAATTTTATAATTGCTGGATTATTAGTCTTTTAGGCTTTTGTCTAAAAGTTTGCAAAGGTCTTATAAATTATTTAAGATTTCTAATTCGGGAATGGATTTTTTGGAAAATTGTTGTTTTGTTCAGGTTTTTGCGTGAGGGATAGTAGTGGAAATCCTTTATATTTTTTCTTTAAAAATATAAAGATTGCAACGAATAGCCTGACCCTTGTGGTCACGCCCAAAAAAAAGCCCCAAGTTTCCTTGAGGCTTTTGGTATTTAGATAGGAGTTTAGCTTATCCAGCCAAAGCGTTTTTGATTCTTTTTAAAGCTTCTATTAATTGTTCTTCGCTAGTTGCGTAAGAAAAACGAATACAATCTGGATTTCCGAAAGCATCTCCTGTTACCGTAGCTACACAAGCCTCGGCCAAAAGATACATAGAAACGTCATTCGCATCTTTGATTTCAGTTCCTTTCAATGTTTTTCCGAAGAAAGAAGAAACGTCTGGGAAAACATAAAATGCGCCTTCTGGAACGTTGATTTTGATTCCTGGAATTTCTTTCAATAATCCAACCACTAAGTCTCTACGGCTGTGGAAAGCTTGAACCATATGATTCAATACACTTGGATCGGCATCTACAGCAGTGATTGCAGCTCTTTGTGCCACAGAATTTGCTCCTGAAGTTACTTGACCTTGAATTTTTGTACACGCTTTTGCGATAAATTCGGGTGCTCCAATGTAACCAATACGGTATCCTGTCATTGCGAAAGCTTTGGCAAGACCATTTACAGTAACTGTTTTTTCCAACATTCCCGGAATAGATCCGATGCTGCAAAAAGTTCCAGAGAAATTGATATGTTCGTAGATTTCGTCAGCAACAACAATAATGTTTGGGTATTTTTCTAATACTTTGGCGATAGCAGTCAATTCGTCTCTGTTATAAACCGATCCAGATGGATTGCAAGGAGAAGAGAACCACATCATTTTTGTTTTTGGTGTGATGGCAGCTTCTAATTGTTCTGGGGTGATTTTGAAATCAGTTTCTACAGAAGTTGGCACTTCTACAGGAACTCCACCTGATAATTTTACGATTTCGAAGTAGGAAACCCAGTAAGGTGCTGGTAAAATCACTTCGTCACCATCATTTAGCATTACTTGAGCAATATTGTAAAGCGATTGTTTTGCTCCTGTAGATACTACGATTTGGGATGGTTTGTAATCTAGTCCGTTGTCTCTTTTGAATTTTCTACAAATAGCTTCTTTTAGGTCTTGGTAACCGTCTACTGGAGAATAGGTGCTGTAGTTTTCGTCGATAGCTTTTTTGGCAGCTTCTTTGATGAAATCTGGCGTATTGAAATCGGGTTCACCCAAACTTAAACTGATAATATCTTTTCCTTGAGCTTTTAATTCTCTGGCTAATGCAGCCATTGCCAATGTTTGTGATGTAGCTAAATTATTGATTCTGTCTGAAAGCAAATTGTTCATTAATTGTGTTTTTTGGTTTATAAAGTTGGTTTTTTTGTTGAGACGCATTGCAGTGCGTCTTTACTGTAAAGCGGGTTTCATTCCCAGTTCTTTCAAATGTTTGAAATGGGCAATTACGGCACTTCGAAAAGTTTTATATTCGTGATACGGCAATTGACATTCTTTGGCCGTTTCTTTTACAATTTTGGAAATGTTATTGTAATGTACGTGGCTAATGTGCGGAAAAATATGGTGTTCGATTTGGTGATTTAAACCTCCGGTGTACCAGTTTACAATTTTGTTTTTGGGTGCAAAATTCACGGTGGTAAACAATTGATGAATCGCCCAAGTGTTTTCCATTTCTCCTTCTTCATTAGGTTGTGGATTGGTCGCTTCATCTACTACGTGAGCCAATTGGAACACGATGCTCAGGATTAATCCAGCGGTGTAATGCATCAAGAAAAATCCAACCAATACTTTCCACCATGTAATTCCAATAACTATTGGCAAGACAATCCAAATGGCTATGTAAATGAGTTTAGTAATGATTAATGTGGTCCAAAGGATTTTAGGGCTTTTTGGTTCACCATAAGATAGTTTTCTTTTCAGGTAACTTCTCATCTGCTTGAAATCAGTTGTGATTGCCCAATTGAAAGTCAATAAACCATATAA
The DNA here is from genome assembly GCA_035433125.1 of Flavobacterium sp. GTDB lineage: Bacteria > Bacteroidota > Bacteroidia > Flavobacteriales > Flavobacteriaceae > Flavobacterium. Next base: position 1,826 of record DAORUG010000151.1, on the reverse strand, counting down.
AAACACGGCGTAATATTGTTGGAATTTATGAAATTTTTGCCATTGCGCTTCTTTGGAGAAACGCATAATTCTTCCGGCTTCGAGATCTTCGTCGTGACCAATAATGTTCGTGTAGGTATGATGTAAAACGTTGTGTTGCACTTGCCAGTTGTGAACATTTCCTGCCAAAATATAAATCGTTCCCCCCATAAAATTATTGACCCAACTTTTGGTCGAATAGGAACCGTGATTGGCATCGTGCATCACGTTCATTCCAATTCCCGCCATTCCAATTCCCATGACGATAGTCAAAAGTAAATGTACCCAAAAAGGCATAGGTAAAGTGAGTATCAAAAAATAAGGCACTAAAAAAACAGTAAAAAGGATTACAGTTTTCAAATGAATTTTCCAATTGCCCGTTTTTGGGATGTTGTTTTCTTTGAAGTAGCTGTTCACCCGAGAGTTAAGCGTTCTAAAGAACTTTAGATTGTCTTGCTTCGCAAATGTAGGGGCGGAGTTGTTCATTGTTGATTTTGAATATTGTGCAAAGATAATTATTATAAATTTTCAATCTGTAAAATTGAGTTAAATATTCAAAACTAAAAACTGTACTTTTGTTAAAATTTATAACAATGGACGAGATTCAAAAGTATTTTCCTTATTTAACTGACATTCAAAAAGAACAATTCGCAAAACTGGAATTTTTATACCACGATTGGAATGCCAAAATCAATGTCATTTCCCGAAAAGACATAGACGAATTATACACGAAACACGTTTTGCATTCCTTGGGGATTGCCAAAATTATCAAATTCGAACCCGGAACTTTTGTTTTGGATGTGGGAACCGGCGGAGGATTTCCCGGCATTCCATTGGCGATTCTTTTCCCAGAAACCCGTTTTTATTTGATTGATGTCATTGCAAAAAAAATAAAAGTAGTTCAGGCTGTCGCCGAAGCTTTGGAACTCAAAAACGTGAAAGCCGAACAAATGCGTGCTGAATTGGTCAAAGGCGATTTCGATTTCATCGTGAGTCGTGCCGTGACCAATATGCCTGATTTTGTATCTTGGATAAAAGACAAAATCAAAAAGAAAAGCAAACACGAACTCAAAAACGGAATTCTCTACCTAAAAGGCGGCGATTTAACCGAAGAATTGAAGGATTTTCCAAAAGCCACAGAATACAATTTATCTGATTTTTTTGAAGATGAATTCTTTGAAACTAAGAAAGTCGTGCATTTGCCGTTGAAATTTGTAGTGTAAATGGGATTGACAGTATCGAATTTTAACTTCAAAACAATTCAAAATTAAATATGAATAAATTACAATCGTTTTGCTTTTTGTTGGTATTGTTTTTAACAGCCAACGGAAATGCACAAAATACAGACACAGGAAATTGGTTCCTTTATTTTGGTAACCAAAAAATAAACAATCGATGGAATTGGCACAATGAAGTGCAATATCGGAATTATAATTTCGCCGGAGATCTGGAACAATTACTTTTAAGAACAGGAATTGGATATAATTTGTCCGAAAACAACAATAATGTTTTGCTGGGATATGCTTACGTTCATTCAGAACCCTATATCGCTGGCACAGATGAGAAATCGAATACAAATGAACATAGAATTTTTCAGCAATTTATTACCAAAGAAAAATTCGGAAGAGTAAATATCCAGCATCGTTATCGTTTTGAACAGCGCTTTATTGAAGATGATTTCAAGATGCGTCTGCGTTATTTTCTCTCTTTAAATGTTCCTATCAACAAAAAGGAAATGGATAAAAACGCTATTTATGCTTCGGCATATAACGAAATTTTCATCAACACCGAACCCAATTATTTTGACA
>DAORUG010000150.1:0-7318 GCA_035433125.1 Flavobacterium sp. | reverse complement strand
TTGAAAATTAGCCAATTGTACCACAAAGAAAGGCAGTTTTTCATCCTTCCAAAGAGTTCTCCAATTTGAAATTAAAGTTGGCATAAGAACATCATAAGGTTCTGGATTTCCCACATTACTTTCGCCTTGATACCAAAGAATTCCTTTAATTTTCATTGGCAAAACAGGGGCAATCATCGCATTGTATAAAGCTGTTGGTTGATTTTGCTGAACCAAACCTCCGCTAAACCCACCAAAACTTTGTGGTTGATAGGCTTCTCCAATTTTGTATTGCCAAGTTCCTTTAAGGTCAATTTCTTCACCATTGGCAGTCATAGAATAATTTTTATCGGGTACAAAACCACCTTTGTCTGATGTGTTGGTCACTCTTATCACGAAGGTGTTTTTTCCTTCCTTGAGCAAATCTGCTGGAATTTCGTAACGGCGAGGAGGATATTGATAGGTAATATTACCAATTTTTTTGCCGTTTACATACATTTCGTCGGCATCAACAATTCTACCCATAAATAGTTTTACGGGTTTTCCTAACCAACTTTTTGGCACTTCAAATTCTCTTCTGAACCATACTACGCCATTCAAATCTTTGATTCCTTGGTCTTCCCAATAGCCTGGAATATTGAAATTTCTCCAGCCTTTTGGTTTATAATCAAGGCTTTCCCAGTGTTCTATGCTTCCTAAATCTTTTATTACCGGAGTCTTCATTCCGCCAACCGATGGACGTCGATTGATTGATTTTAAATTACTAGTGTCTTTATTTCGAGTAATAGTTTTCTGGATGTCAGGAAGGTTTTTATAACCATCTTCGCTTATCCAAGCTTCAATGGGTGTACCACCTACCGAGCTGTTAATGATGCCAATTGGAACTTTGTATTTGGTGTAAAGATCTCGGGCAAAAAAGTAGGCAACTGCCCCAAAAGTATAAATATCTTTGGGGTTGGCTGTTATCCATTCTCCTTGCGGAAAGTCTTCAGTAGGTTTATTGAGATTAGTAAGTGTTTGTACAAAAAAATATCGGATATCTGAAAAATTAGCTGATGTGATGTCTTCAGGAAAACGTTCTTTTACTCGCTCCATTGTTACTGTCATATTGCTTTGTCCACTACAAAGCCAAACATCACCAAATGCGATATTTTTGATAGTAATTTCATTTTTTCCTTTCAAAACCATTTCATAGCCAGTTCCAGCGGGTTGGGCAGGGAGTAGCAATTCCCATTTTCCTTCATTGGAAGTTGTCGTTTTGAAACTTTTTTTATTGAATAAGACAACGATTTTTTCATTTGGTGAAGCCCAACCCCAAATCTTGATGGCTTGGTCACGTTGCAGGATGATATTGTCAGAAATTAGCTTTGGTAATCTAATTTGTGCTTGGATGGCGAGACAATAAAAAAGACTTAGAAGTAGAGAGAGTTTGAAAATTTTCATAGCTAATCAATTCTAAAAAGAATAAAAATGGTTTTGTTTAGTTTAAACAATAAAATATAGTTTATAAATAGAATTACCAGCTCATAATGAGCTGGTAATTTTGTTTTAATTGAATTATAATTTTTTTTCGGAAGTTATAAAAAGGAGTGATATAGTAAAATTATCAACAGCCATATCTTTTTACATTTCCATATTATTGTAAGGATTGATGGTGACAATTGAACCATCTTCATTGTACGTGATTTCAGTAACTTTGATTGATCTTAAATGAGTTACCCCTTTTGATAAACTGGAATCGTGATAAAATAAATACCATTTTTCATCCACTTTACAAATGGAATGATGTGAAGTCCAGCCAACAACTGGATTCAAGATTCTTCCTTGATAGGTAAAAGGGCCATAAGGATTATCGCCTGTTGCATAGCAAATGAAGTGTGTATCTCCTGTTGAATAGGAGAAATAGTATTTTCCGTTGTATTTATGCACCCACGATGCTTCAAAAAATCTACGATTGTTATCGCCAGACAATAAAACCTTACCGTTTTCATCTAGAATTTTGATTTCTCTCGGTTCTTCGGCAAATTGCTTCATATCGTCAGAAAGTAAAGCTACAATAGGGCCTAATGCGGGTTCATTATCTACAGGTTCTTCATTTTCTTCGGCATATTGATTGTTTCTATATTTTTGAAGTTGACCACCCCAAATACCACCAAAATACATATAATATTTACCGTCTTCATCTTCAAAAACAGCTGGGTCAATGGTGTAGCTTCCTTCTATGGCTTCTGGTTCAGGAGTAAATGGTCCTGATGGAGAATCGCTTACGGCTACTCCAATTTGGAAAATGCCATTGGCACGTTTGGCAGGAAAATATAAATAGTATTTCCCGTTTTTATGTGCTGCATCAGGAGCCCACATTTGTCTTGTTGCCCAAGCAACATCTTTTACGTGCAGCGCAACACCATTATCAACAGTTGCAGCATCAATATTTTCCATCGAAAGAACGTGATAATCTTCCATTCCAAAATGGTCTCCATTGTCATTAAATGGAATTCCAGCATCAATATCATGCGATGGATAGATGTATATTTTGCCATCAAAGACGTGTGCAGATGGATCAGCAGTGTAAATATGTGATACTAGGGGTTGTGAAATTGCGTTTTTATTGATTACTTCAAAATCAATTTTTTCTATACTATCTTCGGGCATTGTAATGTATTTGTATTAGTTATTTTTTTTATTTTGATCTTCTTGCTTTTAAATCAGATTCAATTTCTACTTCCATTTTTTTGTTGATTTCATATAAAAAAAGAAGCCCAACTCCAATTAAAAAGGGTATTGCAGGAAAAATACTTACCAACAATTTAATGCCATTAATGGCGCTTTCTGTTTGTGTCAATGAATTAGGAACATAGTTAAAATAACCCAAAAGCGAAGTTGTTAATGCACCTCCAATACTCAAGCCAGCTTTTAATCCGACCATCATAGCCGAAAAGATAATAGCTGTGGCACGACGGTTAGTTTTCCATTCAGAGTAGTCGGCAACATCGGCAATCATTGCCCAAAGTAGTGGGATTGTGATACCGTAGAAAAAGCCGTGAAGAATCTGTGAGAAAAACATTAAGGAAACAGATTTAGGAGGGTATAAATAAAAGGCCATTATAAATAGCGTTGAAATGAGAAGGAAAAATCCAAAGACATTTCTTTTTCCATATTTATCTGCTAAATTTTTAGACAAAGTGATACCCACTATCATGAAAATAATACCCCCAGCATTAAACAAACCAAATCCAGCAGAAATTGGGTCGTTTCCAAAAGGATTGATTCCAATATTCAAAAGAAAATCTAAAATTGGCTGTATAAAAATGGCTAATTCTTGTTTATCGACATAATTTTCGAAATAATACACATAAGAACCACCTTTCATAGCGAGAGTTACAAAAACGAGCAGAGTAAGCGTCAACATAATCACCCAAGGTTTGTTTTTTACCAAATCTCCTAAATCTTCTTTGACACTCGATTTTTGTTCAGGTTTTGGAACAATACGTTCTTTGGTTGTCAAAAATGTAATGAGCAACATAATAGTTCCTACGATGGCTAGTATGGTCATTACTTTTTCAATTCCTACAGCTTTATCACCATCTCCAGCACTCTTAATGATTCCTAACATAAACACTTGTACAAAAAATTGTGCAAACATAACTGCTACAAATCGATAAGATGAAAGACTATTTCTTTCAGACATATCTCCTGTAATTACACCACTCAAAGCTGAATAAGGTAAATTATTACTCGCATAAAATAGTAAAAGAAGGGAATAGGTTACTACAGCATAAATTACTTTTCCTTGATATGAAAAATCGGGAGTTGTAAAAGCCAATAGAGCAATAACTCCTAATGGCACCGCGGTCCACAAAATCCAAGGGCGAAATTTCCCCCATTTAGAATTGGTTCTGTCGGCAATAGCTCCAATAATTGGGTTAAAAATAAAGGCTGCAATTAGCCCAACTACAAGCATTATTATAGAGGAGTGTGTGGGCGATAATCCGTATATATCCGTATAGAAATAGGCTAGATAAGTCATCAACGTTTGGAATACCAAATTGGCAGCTAGGTCACCAAGACTATATCCAATTTTTTCTTTTACAGATAATTTTTGAGAAGTGGAATTCATTTTTTTAGGGTTAATTTTTAGTTATATAAATCACAACAAATTTATATTTTTTAATAGTTGATTTTAATTGTTTTACAAAAAATAAAGGGATTTAATAATTTTTAAAAGCTTATTTATCAGTGTACAATCGGTTGTGTAAATGTATCGTAAAACTTTTTTATTGACAAATCAATGTTTAATTAATTTGCTTTATTTTCAGTTGATTACACTAGGTATTGTACTTTAATAGTGAAATAGATGCTTATTTTTTTCCTTCTTTTAGTTTCATTACACTGTTATAGGCTTCTTTCGGTTTGAAATCGCGATCAAAAAGCAACGGATAATTACTTCTTCCTCTTATTGGCCAATCATTAAGCCACGATTGTCCGTCATTAACACCCCAAAGAGTCACTCTGCTTATTTTGTCTTGGTGTTTTATGAATAGTTTGAAAATCGCTTCATAGCGTGCTGCCAATTGGATCTTGATATCATCTGGAAGGCCTTTAGGATAGGGATTCATTTTTTCGCTCGCCTCAGATCGTTGGCTAACATCGGCTCCAACCACATCCCAAGGATTAGGTAAAACGGTAATGTCTAATTCAGTTATGGCAACTTTTACACCAAGAGCAGAAAAATCTAGTATAGTTTGTTCGATTTCTTCTAAGGTTGGAGTGATTAAGTTCCAATGCCCTTGCTCTCCAACACCGTCAATTTTAGCCCCATTTTTTTGTAAGTTTTTCACCAATTCTACAGCTCCTTTTCGTTTTTTAGCATTGCATAAGTTATAGTCATTGTAATACAAATCGGTTTTTGGGTCAGCTTTGGCGGCTAATTTGAAGGCATGTGTTAAAAAATCTTTTCCATACGAATCTAAAAAAACAGATTTTCTCAAAGTACCATCTTCATTTAAAGCCTCATTGACCACGTCCCAAGAACCAATACGTCCTTTATATTTTTCTACGACGGTGCTAATGTGTTTCGTCATCGCCTCAGACATTGCCACACTATCCTTTACTTTACTCAACCAAGAAGGCAGTTGACTGTGCCAAATCAAAGTATGTCCGTGAATGAACATTTTGTGTTTTTCTCCAAAAGCCACATATTTATCTGCCATATTGAAATCGAATTTATCTTTTTCAGGCTGTAAAAACATCGATTTCATACAGTTCTCGGGAGTGATGCTGTTGAATTCTTTAGCAATTAAAGTAGTTACCAAAGGATCTTTTTCTTCGATTTGATTGATGTCCAATGCAGTTCCGATATAGAAATTTTTTATATAAGCATTTTTAAGCGAAACGGTTGAATCAGTTTTTTTCTGTGCCGAAGAGCAACCACTCAAGGAAAGTGTTGCTGTTATTAGTAATAATAGGGTTTTAGATAATTTCATAATTTTTTTAAGTTATATATATTTATTTATTTAATCCTTCAAGAAATCCAATATAGGCAGCTTTGTAGCCGTAATTTGAATCGAATAATAGTGGCCATTCATATTCCGTTACTACAGGCCAGCCTCTTAGCCAAGAGTCATTATCTCTAACTCCCCAAAATGTAATTCCAAATCTTTGGGCAGCAGGAATTGTTTTGTACAAAACAGCTATACTTTTATATTTTTCTTTTTGAGCATTTGATCTTTCTGCCGTAAAAGAAGTTAAGAGTAAATCTCTATTGACAGACATATCCAATTCAGAGAAATGAATTAATAATCCAGTGCCCACAAGAGGTGACAAAGTATTACTTATGGTTGTCATATCAGGATATGAATAGCCTACGTGCATTTGGGAGCCAATACCATCTATAGGAATAGCTCTTTTTTTGAAATCGGTTACCATATCAACCACACTGTTAACTTTTGATGTTTGGCTGTCTAAATTATAATCATTGTAAAACAATTTAACTTCGGAATTAGCTTCTTTGGCCCAAGTGAAGCATTTGGCAACATAGTCTGGACCTAATTTTGCATAAAATGGACCTGCAAGAGCTTCGCTGGTAAAGGCTTCATTTACAACATCCCAACTGGCTACAACAGGTTTTCCATCAGTTGTTTTGGCAAGAGCAAAATGTGCTACCGTTGCTTTTATATATCCTTTGACTTGTACTTCAAATTCTGCATCTGTTCCTGTGAAATTTTTTAACCAGGTAGGGATTGAGGCATGCCAAACCAAGGCGTGTCCATGAACTCTAAATCCATTTGCTTTGGCATAAGCAACAATAGCGTCTCCTTTGCTAAAATCATAGGTGTTTTGTCCAGTAAACATGGCTCCCATTTTCATGTCGTTCTCAGCAGTAATGCTATTGAATTCTTTATTTAATAAAGTTGTAAAATTACTATCGGAACCGGATAGTCTATTTGCAGAAACAATATTTCCGATAGGAAATGTAGCGGCGGTTTTTAATGTGGTAGCAGTAGCAGGAGGGGTTGGTTTTGGGGTTGTATAGACTTGGTCTGTTTCTAATCCTCCGCCACAACTTACTATGGTTGCAGCTACAATTATTGTAAATATCGATGAAATTTTGTTAATGTCCATATTTTTTATTTTAAGGTTTGTTTAAATTTTTAATTGTTTTACTGTTTGGTTAGGTTGCAAAATTCTCTTTTTCATTCCTCATAAAATTTCTAATTTTTTTAAATCTTTTGGAAAAAACTGAGTCCGAATATTATTTAATCTATTAATTATTTCCTGGTGCAAATGGGAATTTCAATGACTCAAAATAGTCCAAATTTTGGGTTGGTTTTTCAACACCTTTTGGTAATTCTTTTCCTGAAAATTGCTGAAAATACAATAGGCAAGCATCTCGCCACCATTTTGCTTCCTTGTGCTGAATATTCAACAACATTTGTACTTCTCTGAATCTTGTTTCGCCCACATAAGTGTTCATTTTGTTCCAAGTCGTTTGCATTGTTGCCACTTCATCAACACCTTCTTGGTATTTCAGAGCTATTCCATTCCAAAGGCTTTGACCGTTTTTCAGTTTATAATCCCAAGACAAATGATGAAACCACAACAAGTCTTTTTCGGGACAAGTTTTTACATCATCAAATAATTTGGCCACTTCTGGAGAATATTGCGCTGTGGCATTGCTTCCAGTTTTGGAACGGTCAAAACCTATTCCGTTTTTGTCGGCTTTGTGATAATAGGTAGGATTCCATTCTGGTCTTGATAATTTACTTACCCAAGGACCTGGTCCATAATGATGACCGGTGTCCATAATATGATGCAAACCAAGTGGTGTCATATAATTGAC
>DAORUG010000149.1:0-7398 GCA_035433125.1 Flavobacterium sp. | reverse complement strand
CTTTCATATAAATTGACTTTTGTGGTCAACCTATATCAGGGAAGTACAGCTACCTGCTACCTGCTACCTGCTACCTGCTACCTAAAAAACCTCCCCACGATGTGGTTTCAAAGCATCACGTACTTGAATCATTGTTTCATCGGTAACGACCATATAGGCAATCGCATACATTTCGTTAAGTACTTCAAAACCGGTAATGTTTGGCGATAATTTCTCGGCAATTATATATTCCTTCAAATGAATTTCGTGATGCTCGGCTGTTTTTCCCGATGCTGGACCACGAAAATCCCATATTAATTTAATTTGTCTGGACATTTTGAATGTTTTTAGATGGTAAATTTACGAAGTCTAATTTGAAAAGACCAAATACCTTTGTCAAAGTTTCTCCATTTGGAAACGGAAGCAAAATTCAATAAGTAAAGTTCGCTTCAAAGTACTATTTTTGCATTTCGTTATTGTATTCAAATAACTCAATCAATTGCAACAATGCCACAAGAATTACTCTTTCAAGTATCGCCAGAAATAGCTACAAACGAATTGTTGCTCAAACAACATATTTCCAAATTGATTCGGGTTGAAGCCAAAGAAATCCAACATATTTCCATCTTAAAACGTTCGATTGACGCACGTCAAAAAGCCGTGAAGTTCAATTTGAAAGTTACTATTTATATGCTTGGAGAATCCATTCAAGAAGCTAAAATTGAACTTCCGGCATATAAAAATGTCGAAAACGCTCAGGAAGTTATCGTTGTTGGCGCTGGTCCTGCGGGATTATTTGCCGCTTTGCAATTGATAGAATTGGGATTAAAGCCAATAGTCATCGAGCGTGGAAAAGACGTTAGAGGAAGACGAAGAGATTTGAAAGCCATCAACAGAGACCATATTGTCGATGAAGATTCCAATTATTGTTTTGGTGAAGGCGGAGCAGGAACCTATTCGGATGGAAAATTATACACTCGTTCCAAAAAACGAGGTGATGTAACCCGAATCTTGGAATTGTTTGTGGCTTATGGAGCGTCACACGATATTTTGGTCGATGCTCATCCGCATATTGGAACCAATAAATTGCCGCAAATCATTCAGGATATGCGGGAGAAAATCATCGAAATGGGAGGCAAAGTCCTTTTCGAAACTCGATTGATCGATATCATCATCAAAAATAATGAAGTCCAAGGCATCGTGACCAAAAACGGCGACACGATTCTGTCCAATAAAATAATCTTGGCAACGGGACATTCGGCCCGAGATATCTTTGAATTATTGGATAGAAAACAAATTTTTATCGAAGCCAAAGCTTTTGCCTTGGGCGTTCGAGCCGAACATCCACAATCGCTCATAGATCAAATTCAATACAGTTGCGATTATCGGGGTCAACATTTGCCGCCATCGCCTTATTCCATCGTGAAGCAAGTAGGAGGAAGGGGAATGTATTCTTTTTGTATGTGTCCCGGTGGTGTGATTGCACCTTGTGCGACAAGTCCGGGCGAAGTTGTTACAAACGGTTGGTCGCCCTCTAAAAGAGATCAGGCTACCGCCAATTCTGGAATTGTGGTCGAATTAAAACTCGAAGATTTCAAACCGTTTGCCAAATTCGGAGCTTTGGCTGGAATGGAATTCCAAAAAAGTATCGAACAAAAAGCCTGGCATTTGGCTGGGGAAACTCAAAAAGTTCCTGCCCAAAAAATGGTCGATTTTACCCAAAAGAAAGTATCTTCGAATATCCCGAAAACCTCCTATGTTCCCGGAACGACTTCGATAGAAATGGGACAAGTTTTCCCTGGATTTCTGACCCAAATATTGCGAGAGGGTTTTGTAGAATTCGGAAAATCAATGCGTGGTTTCTTGACCAATGAAGCGGTTCTTCACGCGCCTGAATCGAGAACTTCCTCACCGGTTCGTATTCCCAGAGATTCAGAAACATTGGAACACCTACAAATAAAAGGTTTGTATCCTTGCGGAGAAGGCGCCGGTTATGCAGGAGGAATTATCTCGGCAGCGATTGATGGCGAAAAATGTGCGTTGAAAATTGGGGAGATTTTGAGAAATAGGTTATAACGTATTTTTAAATGATTTGTGCGATTGAAAAATTAGAGATTTTTCTGAAATATAAAATCGTTAGTTAAATGCTTGTCGTTTATGTTAGTTCGAATGTAAGCATAAATTTACACTTAGTTTATTTTTTCAGGTTTTATTAATTTCTGAACAAGAATGTGAACATCTGTATATGCTGATAAATCATTAATTTTAACACCTCTATCTAAATCATTTTGATTTTGGTTCATTAACCAAATCGCATGTTCTAATGCTGTATCAATTTTATCTTTTAGAGAAGTATATGCATTTATATTTTTTTCATAATGCTCGAAATGTTCTTTTTTGATATAACCAATTATGTCATCACATTTTGCAAAAGGTTTTCTAGTTCTTTCAAAATGTAATAATATCCAATATTCAAAACACATAATTGATAAAGCAACACTTATTTTGTTGTCTCTTGCTGTAATTAATGCTTGGTCAAGATTTGCATGACCGTCTTTATCTAAAACAATCCAAACTTCATTATAAGGGTTTCTATCACGTTTAGCTTTTTTCTTTTTTTCTTTTGCTTCATTAACTAATCCAACTGGACTATGGTCTTTTGGATGAACAACCTCTATGTCAACAGAAGATAATTGTCGTTTAAGTTTTTCGTCTCTTTTGAAGGATTCAAAATATAATTTTGAAGATTTTTCGTCTTCACATACTATAAGTAGTCTTTTAGATATACTAATCATATTAAAAATTTAATATAGGTTCAGTAATTACCGGTACAGCTTTGAATCTACCACTTAAGTACCATTTATCAATAGGTGTGTCCTTTCTAATTCCTTTTATATCACTTAGTTTATAAAGTATACTTTGCTCTTCATACGTTTTGTCAACGAAACAAATTTGATCACGCCTTAACATTTCTAAATCTAATAAAGAACTATCATGTGTGGCAAATATTAGTTGAGCGTTGTTTGGGTTATTTTTTTTACTATTAAATAGGTTAATGAGTAATTTAGTTAATATTGGGTGGAATCCTTTATCTAACTCGTCAATAATTAAAACACTACCATCATTTAGAGCGTCAAGTATTAAACCTCCAATTGCAAAAAGTTTTTTTGTTCCAAAGGATTCTTCTTCTAAATCAAGGTTCGTATCACCAATCTTTTCGCCATCTTGATATATTGCATGTTTCGTTTTTACCTCATATTTACGACTTTCTATAATTTGGTCTTTGAGGTCTTGTGGAAACTTTTTTGGAAATTTTAATTCTTTTTCATTCTCAATTATGCTGAAATCATTAATAGCCGTGTCCGCAGCTCTAAGTAATTCTAATAGATTACATTTTAGATTGTTGTCATTTAAAAGTAATTCAGAGAATGACCTAATTATAGATTTGTCATATTCTGTGTCATGAATAGTAGATACATATACATATTTTGTAAAGTATAAATAGCATTCGTCTAGATATTTAATATTACTAGTTGATGATTTCGACAGAAATAATTGATTTGGTAACAAATCATCTTCAATCTTCTTTTTTGCTCCTTTGTAATAATCACCATAAGTTATTTTGTTCTTATTTCGCTCAAACAATTTTGATTGAGTTCCTAGAGGAAAAATATAAAGGCCTTCAAAAATTATTTCAGATTTATTGAATGATATAATGTATTTAAATTTTGTTTTATTTTCTACAGTTATAAAATCAATTTCAAATTTAACAGGATTTTTTTTTGAATTAGAATCAAATAAAAACGGCTCATAAGGGCTAATTTTACCCTCGTGCTTAAAAGAGTCAGAATTTCCCACCAAATATGTTAGTGCTTGTAAAGCTAATAGAACATTACTTTTTCCTGAAGCATTACGACCATAGATTAGTAAACTCCGTAGTATTTCAGTCTCATTCTCGAAAAAAGTATTATATGGCAGTTCATTTTCTTTCAGTCTATTCTCCGTTTTCAAATCAAGTATTAAAGGTTCTTTTATTGAACGAAAATTTTCAATTTTTAAGGAAAGTATCATAATTAAAGTATGGATAATAGTTTAAATTTGTAAATATATCACAAATATACATCTTTATTCGGTTATTTTGTGGTGTTTATAATATTTTTAACATGATGGGCTCAAATTAAGTGTAACTCGTATATATATCTGATAAAATCTGACCTATCACCCCAAAAATAAGTTAGCCTTATCTAATAAAGCCAATCTTCTAATCCTACCTTCAAACTTAATGAATTCCCTTACTATTAACAATCCTTTTCCAATAATTCGAAACAGATTTATCCACTCAAAAGACGAATGTTAAATAAAATCTTAAATCTTAAATCTTAAATCTTAAATAAATTATCTTTGCGCACTGAAAAAAAGATAAATGAAATTTGATTTATTACAAAAAGATCCACATACCAAAGCCAGAGCAGGAAGTATTACTACGGATCACGGTGTTATTGAAACCCCTATTTTTATGCCTGTTGGCACCGTTGCATCTGTAAAAGGAGTGCACCAACGCGAATTGAAAGAAGAAATAAACCCTGATATTATCCTCGGGAATACCTATCATTTGTACTTGCGTCCGCAAACTGAAATTTTGGAAAAAGCGGGTGGTTTGCACAAATTTATGAATTGGGACCGGAATATTTTGACCGATTCTGGAGGGTATCAAGTGTATTCGCTTTCGGCCAATAGAAAAATTAAGGAAGAAGGCGTAAAATTCAAATCGCATATCGACGGTTCCTATCATTTTTTCACACCCGAAAATGTGATGGAAATTCAACGAACCATTGGTGCAGATATTATTATGGCTTTTGACGAATGTACGCCATATCCTTGCGATTATCGCTATGCGCAACGTTCGATGCACATGACCCACCGTTGGTTGGACAGATGCATCAATCATTTGGAAAAAGTCCCAACAAAATATGGGTACGACCAAACTTTTTTCCCAATAGTTCAGGGAAGTACGTACAAAGATTTGCGTCAACAATCAGCAGAATATATTGCGAATGCAGGACAACAAGGCAACGCTATTGGCGGACTTTCGGTAGGAGAACCCGCTGAGGAAATGTATGCGATGACCGAAATTGTTTGTGATATTCTTCCAGAAGACAAACCTCGTTATTTAATGGGTGTGGGAACTCCAATCAATATTTTAGAAAATATTGCACTTGGAATTGATATGTTCGACTGTGTGATGCCAACCAGAAATGCCAGAAACGGAATGTTATTCACCGCAAACGGAACCATCAATATCAAAAATAAAAAGTGGGAAGACGATTTTTCGCCAGTAGATGAAATGGGGCACACTTTTGTGGACACCGAATATACCAAAGCCTATTTGCGTCACTTGTTTGCGGCCAATGAATACCTTGGAAAACAAATTGCTACGATACACAATCTTGGTTTTTATATGTGGTTGGTTCGTGAAGCAAGAAAACATATCTTAGCTGGAGATTTTAGAACTTGGAAAGACATGATGGTTCGCAATATGAGTCAGAGATTGTAATGTTGTTTAATCGGTTATTTGATTAACCGATTAACCGATTAACCGATTAACCGATTAAACTTTACTATGTTAACAATAATAGACAAATACATCCTAAAAAAATACTTGACCACTTTTGGGGTAATGTTAGGGTTGTTTGCGCCTATCGGAATCGTTATTGATGTATCGGAGAAGATTAATAAAATGATTGAAAACAAGATTCCAATTGTGGATATTTTGATTTACTATTATCATTTTACTATTTATTTTACCAATTTATTATTCCCGATATTTTTGTTTTTATCGGTGATTTGGTTTACCTCAAAATTAGCCAATGACACTGAAATTATTGCTATTTTAAGTTCTGGAATTTCGTTTACTAGATTTCTGAGGCCTTATATAATTGGAGCATCCATCATTTCTGTTTTTATTTTGTTGATGGGATTTTTTATTGTTCCAAAGTCAAGCGAAGGATTTAATAATTTCAGATATACCTATCTCAGAGGCGATGGAAAACAAGCCATGAGAGGAGATAACACCGATGTTTTTCGCCAAATTAGTAATGACGAATATATTTACGTCAACAGTTTTGATGTGACTTCGAAAACCGCTTATAATTTCACTTACGAAAAATTTACCAAAGACAAATTAGCCTATAAAATCTCGGCTTCGAGGATACAATGGAATCCTAAAACCAAAAATTATACGATGTATGATTATGTCAAAAGAACCGTTGGAGGATTGGATGATAAATTGGAGAAAGCCGACAAAAAGGATGCAAAATTCAGTTTTGATTTAGAAGATATTACCCCAGTAGTTTACATCGCTGAAACCTTGAATCTTGGAAAATTGAACAAATTTATCGAGAAAGAAAAGAAACGTGGTTCTTCAAATATCAATGTGTATTTGGTGGTTTTGTATAAGAAATACAGTATTCCGGTTTCGGCATTTATTCTTACTATTATTGCGGTTGCTGTTTCGTCAATGAAGCGACGAGGCGGAATGGGATTGAGTTTAGCCATCGGAATTGCCGTAGCTTTTTCGTTTGTGTTTTTTGATAAAATCTTCGGAACATTGGCCGAAAAATCTAGTTTCCCTCCATTATTGGCCGTTTGGTTTCCGAATATAGTTTTCGGAATTTTGGCCATTTTCTTATTACGAAATGCAAAAAGGTAATTTAAAAAGTTATTTAAATCTTCATTTAATTGTATTTATTTGGGGTTTTACAGCCATCTTAGGCGCTTTAATTTCAATCCAAGCCGACGCATTGGTTTGGTACAGAATGCTTTTAGCTTCTGTGTTTTTATTTCTTTTTATCCTCTACAAAAAAGAATCTTTCCGAATTCCAACAAAAGAATTTTTCAAACTAATTTTTGTCGGATTACTGATTGCACTGCATTGGATATTCTTTTTCGAGGCTATTCATATTTCTAATGTTTCTATCACATTGGCCGTTTTTTCTTTAGGTGCTTTTTTAGCTTCTATTTTGGAACCCATTTTTTATGGTCGAAAAGTGCTTTGGTACGAAGTGTTTTTTGGATTGATTATTATTGCAGCATTAGGAATGATTTTGCAGGTCGAAATCAATTACTTCGAAGGAATTATGTATGCTTTGGCCTCGATTATTATTGGCGTATTATTTACTTTAATGAATGGAAAGCTAATCGAAAAACACGAACCTTCGGTAATAACTTTTTATGAATTTCTTGCAGGCGTTTTTTTTATAACGATTTACTTTTTATTCACCCATAAATTCAATGTCAATTTCTTTATTTTGACATCCAAGGATTGGATTTATCTACTTATTTTATCTTCGGTTTGTACTGCTTATGCCTTTACCGCTTCGGTAAAAGTGATGCGAGTACTTTCTCCTTATACCATAATGC
>DAORUG010000148.1:0-7502 GCA_035433125.1 Flavobacterium sp. | reverse complement strand
TTACGGATGAACCATTTATTTTATTTAAAAAAGACAAAATCTGCTTGTCTATTCTCTGTCTTCTTTTTACTAATTTCTTTAGTGTCTTTTTCGCAAGAAAAACAAAAAGACACCATCAAGGTCAATCAACTCGATGAAGTTTTGGTTTCGGCCGTTCGGGTAACGACAAAAACGCCTGTTTCTTTCAGTAATTTGGACAAAAAAGAAATCAAGTTCCGAAATTTGGGACAAGATATTCCAGTCTTGATGAACTATTTGCCATCAGTTGTCACTACTTCCGATGCCGGAAACGGAATGGGTTATACCGGAATTCGAGTTCGGGGAAGCGATGCCACGCGAGTAAACGTTACCATCAACGGAATTCCCTACAACGACTCCGAGAGTCACGGAACCTATTGGGTCAATATGCCCGATTTTGCTTCTTCATTAGAAAGTATTCAATTGCAACGCGGTGTAGGAACTTCGACAAATGGTGCTGGTGCTTTTGGCGCTAGTTTAAATATGCTCACCGAAACCTATTCAAAAAAAGCTTCAGGCGAAATTTCAAGCTCATTCGGAAGTTTTAATAGTAATAAAAACACTGTAAAATTCAGTACTGGTTTGATGAACGACCATTTCGAAATTGCGGGACGTTTGTCCACCTTAAAATCGGATGGTTATGTCGATAGAGCGAGTTCCAATTTGAAATCCTATTTTCTACAAGGAACTTATGTAGGCAATACAACTTTGATTAAAGCTTTGGCATTTGGCGGAACAGAGAAAACTTATCAATCTTGGAACGGAATCGACGCCGCAACAATAGAAACCGACAGAACGTTCAATTCGGCAGGAATGTTTACTGATGAATTTGGGCAAACGCGTTTCTACGATAACGAAACCGATAATTACCAGCAAGACCATTATCAATTGCATTGGAACGAAAAAATAGCTCGAAATTGGAGTACGAATCTGGCTTTTCATTACACTAAAGGAAAAGGCTATTATGAAAATTACAAAGAAGAAGCTGATATGGCTGATTATAATTTGCAAGCTGTTGGTGCAATAATAACAACCGATTTAATTCGACAAAAATGGTTGGACAATGATTTTTACGGAACGACATTTTCAGCGAATTATAAAAGTGAAAAACTGGATGTAATTCTTGGCGGAGGTTGGAACAAATACGAAGGCGAACATTTTGGAAAAGTTATTTGGGCAAGATATGCTTCGCAAAGCGAATTGGGCGACCATTATTATGACGATTCTGCAACAAAAGCAGATGGAAATATTTTTGCAAAAGCCAATTATCAAATCACTGAAAAAATAAGTTTGTTTGGCGATTTGCAACTTCGAAATGTACATTACAAAGCCGATAGTTGGGAAACAGGAGTGGTCAACGACAACTTCAATTTCTTTAATCCAAAAGCGGGTTTGAATTATGATATTGATGGAAAAAACAAATTGTATTTTTCGTATGCCAAAGCCAATCGGGAACCCAATCGTACCGATTATGAAAACGGAAATCCAAAACCCGAAAAGTTAAACGACTTTGAATTAGGCTGGAGATTTGATGGTGCCAAAGTAAAAATCAATTCGAATATTTATTATATGGCCTACAAGGACCAATTAATTTTGACGGGAAAATTAGATGAGGTAGGAAGTCCTATTCGATCCAATAGCGATAAAAGTTATCGTTTAGGTTTAGAAGTTGATGCCACGATTGTACTCTCTGAAAAGTTTATTATTAGACCAAATTTTACTTTGAGTGACAACAAAAATGTAGATTTAAACATAGGCTTCGGTGATGTTACTACAGATATTGCTTATTCGCCATCAATTATTGCAGGAAACATTTTTATCTATAAACCAATTGAAGGTTTGTATGTTTCTCTGCTACAAAAATTCGTTGGAGAACAATTTATGAACAACGTCGATTCGATTGAAGCAAAATTAGAAAGCTATTTTGTAAATGATTTGAATGTGTCATACGAAATAAAACCAAAATCGGTGTTCCAATCAATTACTATAACAGGTTTGGTGAACAATCTTTTCGACAAGGAATACGTGTCCAATGGCTATATGTGGGATGTTTATCCGTATTATTATCCTCAGGCAGGAATCAATTTCTTGGTAGGATTGTCCTTAAAGTTTTAGATTATTTATTAGTTCAATTTTATAGAATCCTGATGGTTTTAAACTGTCAGGATTTTTTTAGTTATAAACCTTCAATAAATTACCGTTCACTTCAACACGGTATTGTTTTAGCGGATATTGTTTTCCTTTAGATTGACCGGTAAACAAACTGTATTCAGCATTATCACAAGCACAAAGCGCCATAATTCCGCCTTTTATCGTCATTGTAGAGCAAGAACTCAAAGCCTGATTGGGACATGCAGCATCAAAAGCATTATAAGTTGTTCCTGAAGTATTAAAAACAATGATTCCCCGAGCGCCTTGATTGGGAATGTAAACTGCATTGCTTACAAATTTAAGATCCGAATATTGCGGCAAATTCATATTAATATCCACGTTAACAGCATAATTGGGGATATACGGATTGTTATTATTGTTAGAATTAGTAGTACAACCAAACAGTATTGAAAAAGCAATCAATAGAATAAAATATTTTTTCATTATCAAATGAATTATAAGAATTAGGAAGACAAAAATAATTTATTTAACTTTGAAATAGATATGTTTAACGTATATTTATAGATTAAATAAAAATAATACTATCTTTGTGGAAAGAAATCCCGTCCTGATGGGATTTTTTGTATTTTATATAAATGATGAAGTTATGACCAAAGTATCTTATTACACCGCTGAAGGATTAAAGAAATTGAGAGACGAATTAGATCAATTGAAAAGCATTGAAAGACCAAAAGCTTCCCAAGCTATTGCAGAAGCGAGAGATAAAGGAGATTTATCTGAAAATGCAGAATACGATGCTGCCAAAGAAGCACAAGGTATGTTGGAAATGAGAATTGCCAAGCTGGAAGAAGTACATTCTAACGCCAGATTAATTGATGAAACGCAATTGGATGTTTCAAAAGCTTTGGTTTTATCGAACGTAAAAATCAAGAATCAAGCCAATGGAATGGAAATGAAATATACGCTTGTGGCCGAAAGCGAAGCTGATTTGAAAACCGGAAAAATATCCGTAACTTCACCTATCGGTAGAGGATTGCTAGGAAAAAAAGTAGGTGAATTGGCCGAAATTACAGTGCCAAATGGCGTTTTGAAATTTGAAATCCTCGAAATTTCTAGAGACTAAAAAGGGTAATCGGTTAATTGTTTATTCGATTAACCGATTAACTAAATAAACAATTAACCTTTCAACAATGTCAAGCATTTTTACCAAAATCATAAAAGGAGAAATTCCTTGCTACAAAATAGCGGAGGATGAAAATTTCTTGGCTTTTTTGGATGTAAATCCCAATGCAAAAGGACATACTTTATGTGTTCCAAAACAAGAAATTGATAAAATTTTCGATATTCAAGATGATTTGTATCTTGGATTGATGCAGTTTTCAAAAAAAATTGCCGGTGCACTCGAAAAATCGGTTCCATGCCAAAGAATAGGGATGGCTGTCATAGGTCTTGAAGTACCTCACGCTCACGTTCATCTCATTCCCTTAAACGAAATGGACGAAATGCGATTTCAGAAAAAAGTGGCAATGACCAAAGAAGAATTTGAAACTTTGGCCAAAAAAATTCAAGCCAATTTGTAAAAAAAAGAGTTCACATTGAAACCAAAAATGAAGAATATTTTCTTAGTTTTTACCTTTCTTTTTTCCGTTTTAAGTTTTGGTCAAACCAAAGTTAATTATACTTTAATTGACAAAAAAATGGATGCTATTCCCAATAGCGATACAAATTCTACCGATTTGGTTGCCAAGTATATCAATGCCAATTTCAAAACAGAAAGCGATAAAATTCGTGCTGTTTTTTATTGGACTTCTTCAAACATAAGTTATGATGTAGCCAATATGTTTGTTGTCAATTTCGGAGAAACTCCTCAGGACAGAATTGCTAAAACATTAAAAACCAAAAAAGGTATTTGTGGGGATTATGCAGCTATTTTCAATGAAATAGCGACTTTGGTTGGAGTCAAATCTGTTGTTATTTCTGGTTATACAAAACAAAACGGAAAAATAGACACTCTTGCTCACGCTTGGTGTGCGGCAAAAATTGACAATAAATGGTCTGTTTTTGATCCAACTTGGGGTTCGGGTTCTTTACTAAACGGCAAGTTTGTCAAGAAAATAAATGAGTATTATTTCAAAGTAGAACCTAGCAAAATTATTTCTTCGCATATCCCTTTCGATTATTTATGGCAATTTTTAAATTATCCAATTACCAATGCGGAGTTTTATGAAGGGAAAACCCAAATCAATAAAACCAAAAAATATTTCGACTTCGAGAAGGAAATTGCCAGACAAAGCATCTTGTCTGAAATGGATCAACTGTTTGAATCGGCCGAACGGATAGAAAAAAATGGTTTGAAAAACGCTATGATTGTTGCTTATTATGAAAATCAAAAGAAACATTCAACCGTTCTCCGCGAAAACAAGAATATCGAAAAATTGAATGGCATTGTAAATGAAATGAACGAAGCGGTTGTTTTGTTGAATGATTTTATTTTTTACAGAAACAAGAAGTTCAAGCCCACTTTTCCAGATGATGAGATCAACAATATGATTCAAAAACCTAGAGAAAAGCTAATCAAATGCCAAAACGATATTTATACAGTTGGTTCTACAGGAACGGATAACAAAGCCAATGTATCCTCGATAAAAAAATCAATTGAATCCAATTTAGCACTAGCCGAAGAACATGCTTTGTTTGTAAAAAACTATTTGAGTAAGTCCAAAATGGTTCGCAAAACCATGTTTTCGAAAGTGTCTTGGTTTGGAATTCCTTTAAATTAATTCGGTTACCTTAAAACTGACTTGCATCGTGGTTCCTTTTCCAATTTCGGAATGCAAGACTTTAATAGTTCCTTTGTGGTATTCTTCGACAATCCTTTTGGTTAAGGATAATCCCAATCCCCAACCGCGTTTTTTGGTGGTGAATCCGGGTTCAAAAACACTTTTGAATTGGTTTTTTGGAATTCCGCTTCCCGTGTCCGAAATATTGATTCTGACGAATCCTCCTTCGTGCAAGACTTCTAAGGCGAGTTTTCCTCTGCCTTTCATCGCGTCGATGGCATTTTTGACTAAATTTTCAATGGTCCAACTATGCAAAGTAGGATTGAACAATACAATAACAGGTGCTTCTGGACCTGTAAAAGTGAACTCAATTTGTTTCGAAAATCGGGATTGCAAATAGTCATACGATTTTTGGGTTTCCTCAATAATATCTTTGTTTTCTAATTTGGGCTCTGAACCAATTTTCGAAAAACGGTCCGTAATGGTTTGCAACCTTTCAATGTCTTTTTCTATTTCATTGGTGGTGGATTCATCAACATTTTCAGATTTCAGGATTTCGACCCAACCTACGAGAGAGGTAAGTGGCGTACCGATTTGGTGTGCTGTTTCTTTGGCCATTCCTGCCCAGAGTTTGTTTTGGGTCGCCATTTTGGTACTCTTATAAAAATTATAAACCAATGCCGCAAACAAAACAATAATGAGCAATAAGGCAATAGGATAATATTTCAGTTTCTTCAATAACTCGGAATCGCCATAATATAAATATTGAAATTTACCCGGTACATATTCAATTTCAATAGGTTCATTTTCGTTTTTTAGACCCGCCAAAAAACGGATAGACTTTTGTTTGTCTTTGACAATTGTCTCATCAATATTAATTGAATTAATAATGCTGTCATTTTCGGTGAGCATTATCGGAATGGAAGTATTGTTACTAAAAATCTGAAGCGGAAGTTCTAAATCAGTGTTTTCTCCAGCATTGATAAGGGTTTTTTGTGCATTGGCCCAAAGATTCATTTTTAATCGTTCTTCCTGTTTGAAAATTTGGAAAAAAGTATAGGTATTCCAAAGTATTAATGAAATAATTAAAAAAGAAGCAAAAATAATGATCCAACGACTGATGTTTCTACTTTTGGAAAACTGCATAAATTGATTTTTGTGGCATAAATATAACGAAATAATCTGATTCTTATTTTTCCCGGTTTTGATTGTTTTAAAATTATCTTTTTGTGGATATTATTTGTTTGACTTCTAATGTAGAAATTGATATATTTGTAAAACAGATTTTGCAAAGAGGAGAGCTTTAAATCTCGAAAATTTAGCTCATAGTCAGCAAATTAGAAACCGAATAACAACAATAAATAAATATATTCAAGATGGAAGTTACAGGAAAAATTAAAATGATTGATCAAACCAAAGAGGTTGGATCTGCAGGTTTCAAAAAAAGAGATGTTGTTGTTACAACAGACGAACAATATCCACAACATATTTTGGTTCAGTTTGTTCAAGACAAATGTGATTTATTGAATTCGTATCAAGTGGGAGATGCCGTGAAAATCGATATTAATTTAAGAGGTCGCGAATGGACAAATCCACAAGGAGAAACTGTTTATTTCAACACGATTCAAGGATGGAGAATTGGAAAAGCTCAAGCCGAAGCCGCAGCTCCAGTTCAAGCTCCGCCAATGCCAGCAGCAGCTGCATTTCCGCCAGCAACAAGCCTAAATGAAGAGGAACCGGACGATTTACCGTTCTAAATAAAGATTCAAAATCCTTGAAAATATTTCAAGGATTTTTTTTGGAGTTTTGTGAAATTAATTCAGATGAACAATGGCTCCCAACCCAATTTGACTTCCAATTTGGGGATAAACAAAAGCCGTATTTTTATTCTTTTTTCCAAAAGTAACCGATTTAAAAGGATTCCAATACGAAACAATCAATCCCGATGCCAATCCAATTCCCGCGCCAGCAAGAACATCGGAAGTGTAATGTTTGTTGTTGGCAATTCGTAAAACTCCTGTTGCCGTTGCAAACAAAAATCCACTACTTGCATACCATAAATTTGAATCTTTATATTCATAATACAACAAAGCCGCATTTGTAAAAGCAATGGAAGTATGCCCAGAAGGAAAGCTCAAATCATCCGATTGATCGGGTCTTTCTTCTTTGACGGTGCGTTTCAAAATTTCGGGTACCGACACCGCCATAACATTGGCAATCGCAATATTGATGGTTTGATGATGAAAATCGTTTTTTGGTTTGAATCCAAAACTTTTCCCCAGATAAATTTGTGCTACTGGAACAAATAGTAGAATGTTATCTGCATGAGTACTAAAATCTTCACCAAAAAAGTTATTGGCATTTTTTTGTAAATCGTCATTAAGGGCTGTGTTTACCATTAAAGCTCCTGTTGTTATAAGCGCAACTGGAGCAATAAATTGTTTGTAGGAGATTTTGTCTTTTGACTTTGAAATCGAAATAGAACCTTTGGTTTGCGCATTTGCGAAGAAAACCAAAAATGAAAATGTAAGAGCAAATATTTTGGTTTTCATAGTTTTTTAGGTTTGAATTGTAAAGCATAAATTCAATTTT
>DAORUG010000147.1:0-7539 GCA_035433125.1 Flavobacterium sp. | reverse complement strand
TACCTGCTACCTGCTACCTGCTACCTGCTACCTGCTACCTGCTACCTGCTACCTGAAATCTAAATCTTCTCATTCTTAAAAATAGCATCCACAGCCGCTTCATAATTGCGGATACTCTGCGCCTTTTTGATTTGTTTCAACACTTTGTGTGGATTCGAAAAAGTAACCGAAAAGTATTCCCATAAATGATACATTTTCAGTAAAATATGGGTTTGACCCGATAACGATTCGCTATAAATAGCATACAAAGTGTCGTGAAATTCACGGAACAATTCCATTTTGTTTTTGGGATATTCAGGAGTATTGTTTCGTATCATACTCGGCAAAAAAGGATCCGAAATTAATCCTCTGCCAATCATCCAGTGGTCAATACTTGGAAAACGTTCCTGCATCTCGTGAAACTTTTTCACAGAAGTGATGTCGCCGTTGTAATATAGTTTGTGTTTGGTATTGTCGATGCAAAGCTGAAACGCATCCAGATTGACGCCTCCTTTGTACAATTGTTTCCCAATGCGGGCGTGAATGGCGATATTCTTGATGGGATAGCGGTCTAAAATAGGCAAAACATCCAGTATTTCATCGGTAGTATCATACCCCAAACGCATTTTCATCGAAACAATAATATCCGATTCCGAATGGGCTCTGTCCAAAATATGATTGATTTGTTCGGTATTTTTGATAAGCCCAGAACCCATTCCCGATTTGGTCACCATTGGATACGGACAACCTAAATTCCAGTTCAATTCTTTATAACCCAACTCCCGAACATATTTGGCTACAAACAAAAATTCCTCGGCATCATTGGTAATAACCTGTGGAATAACTTCCAACCCCAAGTTATTTTCAGGAAGCAAATCCCGTTCATAGGAAGCTTTAATTTCCAATTTTCCGTTCAACCGAATATAAGGTGAATAAAAAGTGTCGATTCCTCCAAAAAGCTTGTTTTGGGCATTTCTGAAACGAAAATCGGTAAATCCTTGTAGAGGAGAAGAAAGAAGAGTGAAGCTCATAAATGTTGGTAAAGTGCAAATATAATGGATTCATTTTTAAAGATACCAACCGCAGATTCGCAGATTTTCAAAATATAAAATTGATGAAGTTAGACTCATTGTTTAATTTTCCCAAACAAATGGGGCTATTTTCTTTTTAAATCTGCGAATCTGCGGTGTTTTTTTTACTTTAATATGCTTTATGTTTTAAAGCGAATGCCTAGTATTCAATAATCATTAATAGCTAATTACTTCAAGCTAATAAATCTGTGTTAATCTGTGAAATCTGTGTGAAATTTTTTACTCCAAAATCAATTGCATAAATACCGAATCCAACCAACGCCCAAATTTAAAACCCGATTCCTTAATGATGCCCACGGTTTTGAAACCAAACTTCTCATGAAATTCCACGCTGCTTTGATTTTCGGCATCGATAACAGCAATCATCGTGTGGAGTTTTTGTTTTCGAGCCAAAGAAATTAGTGTTTGAAGCAAGACTTTACCAATGCCTTTACCATGAAAAGCGGAGTTCACATAAACCGAATGTTCCACCGTAAATTTGTACGCTTCTCGAAAGCGAAACTCGCTGTACATTCCAAAACCCACCACATTCCCGTCAAGTTCAGCCACAATCACGGGAAAATTTTTGCTTATTTTTTCTTCCAAAATAGTTTTCTGTTGCTCATAACTTCGAATGTTGTAATCATACAAAGCAGTCGAATGTAAAATATTGTGGTTGATGATGTCCAAAATTGCTTGGGTATCATGGGTTTTATAAGGTCTAATCTTGATTTCCATTTCTAAAATTATTTCTCTTCAAAAGTATGAAAAACTTGTTCCAATTAGAGGAATTCGGTCGCCAAGTTTGTAACTTTGCTGCTTTGAGGTTTTAAACAATTTTGAACAACCTTAAACAATTTTAAACTTTTAACCTCCAACTTCAAAATGGTTTATCCCAAAATACCTCTTGCGCAAAGCATCATCCAAATTTGCCTTGCCAAAGGAATAAAAAATATAGTAATTTCTCCCGGTTCTCGAAACGCTCCACTGACTATAGGTTTTGTAAACAATCCCGAATTCAACTGCTACAGCATTGCTGACGAACGTTGCGCCGCTTTTTTTGCTCTTGGAATCGCCCAACAAATCCAGAAACCCGTTGCCGTAATTTGTACTTCGGGTTCGGCCTTGTTGAATTATTATCCTGCTTTTGCCGAGGCTTTTTACAGCCAGATTCCACTGATTGTGATTTCTGCGGATAGACCTCAAAGCAAGATAGACATTGGCGACGGTCAAACCATTCGTCAGGAAAATGTGTTCAAAAATCATTCGTTGTACAACGCTAATTTAACCGAAGGAGTTTCGGTTGAAAATGATTTTAAAATCAACAAAGCGATTCATAAGGCTTTTATTAAAAAAGGTCCCGTTCACATCAATGCTCCGTTTGAAGAACCTTTGTACCAAACGGTTTCCAAATTGGATGTCGATGTGACAATTTCAGCTTTCAATAAAAAGCAACAAAAAATAGCCATCGACCAAATAGTTGAATTTACCAATATTTGGAACAAATCCAAAAAGAAATTAATTCTCGTGGGTGAAAACAAACCCAACACAATTGACGCTGAAATTATAGAATCTTTTGCCAAAGACGAGTCGGTTGTTGTGATGACGGAAACGACTTCGAACTTGCACGATCCTTCGTTTTTAAACAATATCGACACCATAATTACGCCTTTTACAAAAAAAGAATTCAAAATTTTGCAGCCCGATATTCTGATAACCTTTGGCGGAATGGTGGTTTCCAAAAGAATAAAAGCATTTTTGAGAACATACAAACCAACCCATCATTGGCACATCGATACCTTGAGAGCCTATGATACTTACGGTGCTTTGACCCATCATTTCAAGGTCAATCCAAATCCATTTTTCAATCAATTTTTGCCTTTTACCATACCGATTAAGAGCAATTATTTTTCGACTTTCAATGCTATTGCAACTTTGAGAAAAGAGAAACATCAAGAGTATTTAGCCAAGATTCCCTTTTCGGATTTCAAGGCCTTCGAAAAAATAATTCCTTCATTGCCCGAAAATAGTATGTTGCATCTGAGCAACAGTTCTACCATTAGATACGCTCAATTGTTCGATATTAATCCTTCGATTCAAGTTTTTTGCAATCGCGGAACCAGCGGCATCGATGGCAGTACTTCTACGGCAATTGGTGCGGCTGTGGCCAATGAAAAACCCACCGTTTTAATAGCGGGTGATATTGGTTTTCTTTATGACAGCAACGCTTTGTGGAACGAATACACACCCAAAAACTTCAAGATTATCCTCATTAATAATGGAGGAGGAGGCATTTTTAGGATTTTGCCCGGGCACGAGGAAAAACCAGTTTTCAATAAATTTTTCGAAACTTCCCATTGCCTGACTGCCGAACAATTGTCCAAAATGTACGGTTTCGAATACAGTATTGCCAGTAATGAAGCTACTTTAGAAACGAATTTGAAAGCTTTATTTGCTCAAAACGAAAAGCCAAGTATTCTAGAAGTTTTTACTCCAACATTGGAAAACAACAAAATCTTGTTGCAGTATTTCAAGGAATTAGTGTAGCTTTTTTTTTAATTTTTAATTAGTAGTTATTTAACAAACGTTGCAATTTCATTCTGATTTTTGTTAACTAAATTTGATGTAAAATTTATTATTATGGATGTTGAAATATTGGCTCGAATACAATTTGCTTTCACAATTGCTTTTCATTATATCTATCCGCCGTTAAGTATCGGAATTGGGTTGATCATGGTGCTGTTTGAAGGACTTTACCTCAAAACAGGAAACAAGGATTACGAAATTCTAACCCGCTTTTGGATTAAAATATTTGCCTTGACTTTTGGAATTGGTGTAGCCACAGGAATTATAATGGAGTTTGAATTTGGTACCAATTGGGCGGTCTATTCCCGCTATGTTGGCGATATTTTCGGGAGCGCATTGGCTGCCGAGGGATTATTTGCCTTTGGATTGGAAAGTACCTTTCTGGGAATATTACTTTTTGGTTGGAATCGGGTAAAACCTTGGGTACATTTTGTCTCTACTTTGGGCGTATTTTTAGGTTCAATGTTCTCCGCTGTTTGGATTGTGGTGGCCAATTCTTGGCAACAAACTCCAGCAGGTTATCACATTGTCGGAACTGGATTGAATGCCCGCGCCGAAGTAACCGATTTTTGGGAAATGGTCTTCAATCCTTCCAGCGTCGATCGAATCATTCACACTTGGCAAGGTGCTATTTTGGCGGGAACCTTCTTGGTTTTGAGTGTGCACGCTTATTATATTCGAAAAGGACGGTATGTCGAAATATCCAAAAAAGCATTCAAAATTACCTTGGTCGTAGCCACTATTTTTTCACTCACACAATTGCTTTCAGGACACAGTTCCGCCGATGGAGTTGCGGTAAATCAACCGGCAAAATTGGCCGCAATGGAAGGGCATTTCAAGAAGAATTCCCCGGCCGATTTGTACCTTGTGGGTTGGGTCGATAAAGAGAAACAAACCGTTACAGGATTAGGAATTCCGGGCGGATTATCGTTCTTGGTACATCAAGATTTTCAAGCCCCTATCAAAGGATTAAATGACTTTCCGGTCGAGGACAGGCCAAGCCAAATCAATGCTGTTTTCCAGTTTTATCACATTATGATTGCCATTGGAATGGCGCTGATTGGACTGACGCTTTACGCTAGTTTTCTTTGGTGGCGCGGCAAGTTATTCGAAACCAAATGGCTGATGTGGATTTTTTCCTTCTCGGTCATTTTACCCCAAATCGCCAATCAGGTAGGCTGGTTTTCCGCCGAAATGGGAAGACAACCTTGGGTGGTTTATGGTCTGTTAAGGACGAATAAAGCTTTTTCTCAGGAAGTGAGTTCCAATCAAATTGTGTTTTCATTGGTCTTGTTTACCCTGGTGTATTCGCTCTTGTTGGTGTTGTTTTTATACTCGGTGAATAAAAAAATTAAACACGGCCCTTACGATGAACTACCAATACCCTCCAAAACTAAAAACTTTTAATCAAGGCTTATGGAAACTTTTTTAGGAATAGATTATCCAACGTTGTGGTATTTAGTCATTGGATCCTTGTTTTCGGGATACGCTATTTTAGAAGGCTTTGATTTTGGTGCAGGAGCCTGGCATTTGTTTTTCAGGAAAGACTTGAGCCGCAGAATAGCCATCAATGCCATTGGCCCAGTTTGGGATGCCAATCAGGTTTGGTTGGTGATTGGCGGTGGTGCATTATTCGCTGGATTTCCGGTGATGTATGCCACAATGTTGTCGGCTATGTACATTCCGTTTATGTTGTTTTTGATGTTTAACGTATTGCGAGCGGCGGCAATAAAATTCCGAAGTGCCGAAGAAATGAAGTGGTGGCGGAACAGTTGGGATATTGTTTACAGTGTTTCTTGTATTATGATTGCCTTTTTGTTGGGTGTCGTGCTAGGAAATATTTTGCAAGGATTCGCTTTGGGACCTAATTTTACCTATAAAGGTGGCATCTTTTTTTCATTCCTGAATCCTTATGCCATTATGGTTGGGTTTACAACACTTTCTATTTTTATGACCCAAGGGGCGATTTTTCTTTTATTGAAAACCGAAGGCAGATTGCACGCTCGATTGACTTTTTTGTTAAAGAACGGAATGATATTCTTCATCATCAGCTTCGGAATTACAACGCTTTATACTTTAATATTTATTCCCGAGGTAACAGCTAATTTCAGGGAAAACCCACTTTATTTTGTGGTTCCGGTATTGTCTTTTTTGGCTGTGGCCAATGTGCCTCGTTTGGTTTCCAAAAAGCAATATATGCTGGCCTTGGTATTTTCCTCTTTGACAATGGCGTTTTTGCTGATTCTCGTGGCTTTGCAATTGTATCCAACGCTTTTAATTTCGACCATCGATCCTAAATATAGCGTAACCATTTACAACGCCGCTTCCTCCCAAAAATCATTGGGAATTATGTTGACTATTGTGGCCATTGGCGCACCATTATTGGGAGCTTATTTTTTCTTTTTATACAGAACTTTTAACGGAAAAGTAGAATTGGACGATACGAGTTATTAGAGTAGTCACAATGTAATAATACAAATAGACACAATTTTGTTATTCCGACGAAGGAGGAATCTCATTAGTTGCTCAAGAGTTATTCGGTTGGTTTACAATAAAATATAACCTCTAATTTTTTGAAACTACAACCTACATTTGCTTCAATTGCCGTTGACTTTAGTCAACGGAATTCTAGTTACTAGGTTGGTTTGGACTCAAAGAACACTGTTTAATATTTGATTAAAGAATACATTTTCAATTGCCGTTGACTTCAGTCAACGGAATTAAGGTTTAATGTGTAATTGGCTTTAGCCAAAATAGTTCTATATTTTTGGCCGAAGCGAATATTTGTAGTATAGTGATTAAAATTTATTTCTATCAATTTCAAATTCGGATAGCATTAGTGTAACGGACAAAGATTTCCCCAGATTTTTATTTAGACTCACGGTCATAATGATTCCAGCATTATAGCCAACTTTTTCTTGAATAATATCATTGATTTCGCCAATTTCATCTATATTCATTTCAATACTGTCTGTGGAGATAATTAGTAAAATAGTTTTAACATTCTCTACTATTGTACCATATAAATTAAGATTGGATAGAGCTAGTTCAATTGCTTTTTTTGCCCGAGTTCGACCCGAACTAACTCCAAAACCAATAAATAATGGCTTCTTTTTATCTAATTCAGATACGATTTCCTTATTGTCCAACAGTCCACCATATTTAACAAATTCATTTATATACGAAGAATTAATACGTTCTAAATTCACTTCGGAAAAGGCTTCAGGAAGACTCTCCAAAACCATTGAGCTTGCAAACTGATTTTTGATTTTTTTCCTATTTTCATTTGTTTTAGTTTTTTTATAGAGCAAAGAAAATAAGTCCTGATTCCATACAAGATCATTTCTGAAATACGTTTTATTTAAATTAGATGTAGTTTTATTTGCGTTCAGATTTTTAAGTCTTAAAAGATCAAATAGGTTTGTATCATCTGTCCTTGCCAAAGACATAAAAAACAAAGCCATAGAATCGAAGTATTTTATGGGTATATTTTCAAATTCAACCATTGTTTGTAGTATGGTATCAAAAGAAACAATATGAAAATTATCTTTGGTTAGTAAAGCTTCATATTCTTCCTTTTCAAAACCAGAAAAAAGGATGACAGCAATACAAATGTCGGCATTGGAAATCTCTATTGAATGAGGTTTAGGAATCACAAGAAGATTGTCGTGTTCCTTAAAATCAACCATATAGGCTAAAGTCTTTTTTACGACATCATTTTTTAAATTGTCCAGTAAAACGCAATGTTCTGGTCTATAGTGTGCATATTCCATAAGTTTGATTTTTTAAATTTCTTCAAAATTAAAAGTAGGAACTGCCAGAATGTGACGTAGAGAAAATTAGTTGTATAAAAAAACGACACTCGGGTAGGAGTATCGTTTAGCGTTATGATTATTATAATAGA
>DAORUG010000146.1:0-7546 GCA_035433125.1 Flavobacterium sp. | reverse complement strand
TCATTAATTTTTTCAAATAACGGCAAGGCTTCAAGATTGTATTTTATGGCAAGAGCATTGTTTCCTAAGTTGTTATGTACAAATCCTAAATCGGTTAAAACATAAGCCAAATTGGATTGATTTTTTGAGCGTTTTGCATACCTATAGGCTTTTTGCATATAAACTAATGTACTGTCTAATTTTCCTAAATAGTCAAATGCAGTTCCAATATTTTGAAGAGCTACAGCACTACCGTAATCGTAATTTATTTTAGTAGTAATTTGTAATGACTTTCTATAAAATTGAATTGCTTTTTCAAACTCTTCGTTATAAACATAAAATGCGCCTTCATTGTTAAATGCATTGCTTAAGTATTTTGCATACGTTTTCTTTAAAACCGGATTGGTTTCTGATTTACTTTTTTCTTGAGCTATATTTTTTAATTCTCGATTGTATTTTATCCAGATATTATGATCGTTTTCGGCCTCAATGTTTTGATCCAATAAAAAACATCTTGTGGTATCTTGTTTGTTGTAATTGTCAAGTTTTGATTTTAAGTTATTAGTGTTTTGAGCAAAAATTAAGTTGCCCAAAACAAGTAAACTTAGAAATAAGATTTTTTTTAAACACATTTACAAAATATTATTGATTACCATAAATTCTTCAAATTCTTCTTTCTTTTCTCTCGAAATGGGAAGCAAAATTTTGTCATCATACGTTACTGATAAACCGTCTTTTTTGCTGTATTTTTTAATCAAAGTGATGTTGACAAAATAGGAGCGATGAATCCTGAAAAATCGGGTATCCGATGAAAGTAAATCTTCAAAATGTTTGATTTTTTTTACCGCCAAGTCTTTTCCGTTTTTGTGATGAATGGTGGTGTAAGACCCATCGGCTTCAAAATATAGAATATCGTTTAAGTCCATAAAAACGATGCCGTCACCAATGTGGATGCCAATTTTTTTGATTTTATTTTCTAATAAATTTTCTTTCAGCACATCCATAGAGTTGGGCTGAAGATTTCGATTGAGCTTTTCAGACACTTTTTCTACTGCTTCTTTCAGTTTAGCTATTCCAATAGGTTTTAGAATATAATCCACTGCCGAAACTTCAAAGGCTTTGATAGCATATTCTGAATAGGCGGTGCAAAAAATGGTTTCAAATGTGGGTTTGTTAAAGTAATCGAAAAGCGCAAAACCATTTTCGTTGGGCATTTCAACATCAAGAAAAACCAAATCAATTTGATTTTTATTAATGATTTTTACAGCCGATTTTACATCTTCTGCATCAGCTATAATTTCTATTTCTGGGCAAAAGTCTTCTATGAAATTTCGTAGCAATGATCTTGCATTAAGTTCATCATCTACAATTAGCGCTTTAAATGTGTTCATTAGTTGGTTTTGGTTTAACAATAATAGGAATTTTTTAATTGAAAAACCGCTCCATCAGAAATTAATCTTTGGAACGGATTTACATCAATAATTATTGGTATGCTATTCAAGAATCAGTTTTTGAGTGGTAATTGCGTTGTTCGTATCTTCTATTCGAACCATATAAATACCTTTTGGCAAACCTGAAACGTTTGTGTTTTTAGTATTCGAAGTAAGTACTTTTTGTCCCAATAAGGAATAGATTTCAACCGATTTTACTTCGTTTTCCATTTCAATAGTGAAATTAGTTGAAGTTGGATTGGGGTAGATAATTACTTTAAGATTTTTAGAATTGAAGTTTTGTGTAGATAAAATAGCGTTATTTGTGTGCAGATTACTAACCTCGGTCGCAGAAATGGCTCTATTATAAATTTTCAAATCATCTATATATATTTCTACATCTCTGCCTAGAATAAAAACTCCTGTAAGCGTGTTCCAGCCGGCTTTATTCCCTGAGGCTACTTGTACACCATTGCGATAAATTTTGGCAGTTGTACCGTCAAAAGTGGTTACAATATGTACCCAATTTGCCCCACTAGCTGCCTGATTTGTGGCCACTAAATCATTGGCGTAACCAAAGTTTACTAAATGTGCTCCTTGATTAGATAAGCCATAAACTCTGTTTGGAGTCAATGATCCGTATCTAAAAACATAGTTATCTGTTGATGTTGTGGGTTGTAATACCCAAACCGAAACTGTTCTAGCTGCGTTTCCAAGAGGCAAATTAGCTATAGTTGCCGATGCTCCATTATTGCTACCGCTGGCAATTCGTAATGCTTTTGCAGGATTTCCAAATCGGTCATTATCAAACGTAAGACCAGAACCAGCAAAAGGCGTATTACCGTAAATATTATCGTATGAATTATCAAAATTATATTCGGCTATTGCTGTAGATGGATTTATTTGTGTGAAACTTCGGATCGTTGATGAGGTTGAACCCACACTATTTGTTGCTACAATTTGATAGTAATAAGTGGTTCCTGGGTTTAAACCTGTAAGTAATCCTGATGTTGTAGTGTCTAAACCTCCTGAGGCATTACCTCCAGTGATTTGATTTGTTAAAGCAGTAGAACCTGTTCCGTAATTGATAACAGATGTTGTTGCTAATTCTTTAGCATTCAATGTATAATTGATAGTTGTAGCAGTCGCACTTGTTGCATTTTCGCTAATTGACGAAATGATTGGAGTTGTTGCAATCGAGTTATTAGCATATAAATTGCTGACTTCTGCTGCCGATAAAGCACGACTATAAATTTTTAAATCATCATAATACGCAATTATAGAGTTGGCTCCCTGAATTGTTTGTCCTAGTCTAAAAACTGAGTTTGTAGTATTCCAGCCTGTTTTAGTAGCCGATGCGGTTAGCGTTCCATTGACATAAATAGTAGCCACATCTGCATCAGTATAAGTAACCACAAAGTGTGTCCAAGAAGTTGGATTTGTTTTGTATGGTGTTTGAATTAAGTCATTACCATATCCAAAAAAATTAAGGTCATTTTTTGTGGTAATGGTTGGTTTAACGCCTCCTGACGAGGTGGTTGTGGTAAATTGACCCAATCCGCAGGACGCATTAGTTGTTGCAGAACCGTAACTAAAATAGTAATTATTGCTCAACGTATTATTACAACTAATCCAAAATGAAATTGTTCTGGCTTGATTACCAATAGGTAAGTTAGGGATTGTTGCATTTGTACCGTTTGGATTTGGTTCAAAAGGTGCATTTGAAATTCCGTTTAAAGCCAAAGCTCCATTGGTGTTGCCGTGTCTGTCAGTGGTAAATGCAATATTTGTTCCAGAAGCAAATGGATTGTTCCCGTTTATATCGGCATAATTAGAATTGTTGAAGTTGTATTCAGCAACAACTTGTGCGGTTGATTTTGTTGCTATAAAAGCGATCGCGACAAAAAGTAATAATTTTTTCATAATTAAATAGTTTAAATTCAGCGACAAAAATCCATAAATGAGAGTGATTAAATTATATCATTTCACGAAACTGTACTTTTTTTTCACGAAATACAGATTTTGTCATTTTAGTAAAGTATAAAAATAAAAAAACCGCAACTTCAAGAGTATAGTTGCGGTCAATCAAATGTTCAGATTGGAATCAAAAACTAAAAAACATCATTACTAAAATTAGGAAATACAATTTGGTAAGTGAAATTTTAAAATGGTATTTTCTATAATTCCCATATTATTCTACAATTAATTTTTGTGTACTTCTGTTGTTGTTTTCATCTTCAATTTGAACTAAATACATTCCTCTAGATAAACCTGAAACGTTTACATTTTTAGCTGTAGAATTCAATACTTTTTGACCTTGAAGGGAATAAATTTCAACCGATTTTATTTCATTTTCCATTTCAATAGTGAAATTAGTTGAAGTCGGATTGGGGCAAATAGTTGCTTTTAAATTATTGGTTTGAAATTTGTTGGTGGCTAAAGTATTTGCACTCTGAATGGTGTACAAACCATAAATAGATTGTTCGGATAAAGCGGTATTAAAAACCTCGAAATCATCTAAATACATATTGGTAACATTACTCGAACCTCCTGTAAAACTTCCTATATAAAGTTGGGTTAATGTTGTAGAAATCCATAAGCTAGTTGAGGCAGATGCTTGTAATACTCCGTTTTTATACATGCGTACCAACTTGTTTGCATCTTCATAAGAAATTGCAAAATGTGTCCATTCGGTATTGTAAGCTGGAGCAAACGAGTAATCATAGCCTACACCCCAAGTATAATTTGTAAAAGTTGTACCATTGAACCAAACACCATAAGCATTTCCTAAAGCTGTACTTCCCCAACCAAAAATACTTTGTTGCTGGTTTGCTATTCTTTTAACCCAAAACGAAACGGTTCTGTCTTGCCTGTTTACAGGAAGTACGGGTATTGATGCAAATAATTTATTATTATTCAAATACACCGCTTTGTTTGTTTCTCCAAATCGATTGGTGACAAAAGTTGGTGCAGGAGTTCCTCCGTTTGGACTTAAAGTATAAGCATTGTCAGCACTATTTGTATTATTATCAAAAGGAAAACGAACCACAGGACCAGAAGCTCCAGCTGTAAAAGAGTGAATAGGAGAAAATCTATCTCCCATAGCATTTGTTGCTTTTATTTGGTAATAATATGTTGTGCCATTGGTTAAGTTAGAAATTGTAGTGTTCAAATCTGCTCCAAAAAGTCCATTTACAGAGCCTGCTGTAACCTGAGAAGTTAATGCTCCAGAAGTTAAACCATAGTTTATTACCGATGTTGTTGGCAAATTATATCCGTACAAATTATATAATATTTGAGTATTTGTGGGTGTTGAATAGGAACCAATTTTTGTTATCAAAGGAATAGCGGTTGTTATGCCATTATTCATAATACCATTTATTTCTACACCTGTCAAAGCTCTTCCATAAACATACAATTCATCAATTTTAGCGTTACTACATTTTGTTAAATCAATTGTGAGATTTGTTGGTGCTATTGTTCTGCCTCCAAGGATAAAATTATTAGAAGTAGTGTTGTTAAAAAATTGGGTTTGCATATCAATTCCTCCAACAGGTGTCCAAGACAAAACACCATTCATGTAGTAACTCAGTTTGCTCCCCTCTTTTATTAATGCGTGGTGCACCCAAGTGCTTTTATTTCCTCCTGTATGTGTATTTACTTCTCGACAACCATAATTTACAAAACTACCATTCAGGGTTTCAAAATCAATTCGATATCTGTCAAAAAATGTATTGCCTGAACAACTCGAAGTTCCAATATAAGAATAGGTCAATGATTCTTTCATTTGAAATGAAGTTGAACCATTTGTTGGAGTTGGGTCGGCTCTTAATTCCCACCAAGCAATTGTACAATTTGTCTCCAAATTTCCTGTAGCAATCATTGTTGTGTTAAATAATGCTTGCGAACCCAAGAAATTGGCACAACTACCTACCTTTCCAGCTGGTGAATATGTTAGGTTGCTTACTGTTCCGTTTGTAAAAGTATGAGCAGGAACATGACTAGCCAAAGTGTTTTCAAAGTTATAATAAGCAACCAAACCATTTGAGGGTGCTTGTGCATTAGTCTGTATTGCCATAAAAGAAATTGCAATTAAAAGAAATAGTTTTTTCATAAATAAATAGTTTTGAATTTCTTTCAAAAGTCATTGATCTTTATCGGATAAAAATATAATTTTCACGAAAGGCTCGTTTCCTTTCACGAATTGTACTTTTTTGAAGCAATCATCTTTCTAGTTAAATTTTTTATAATGAAATCATTTCGTGTATTCATTCTTTGTTATTTTGCACAAAAAATTTATACTAATGGTTATACGCCTATTAATTGTATTTTTCGTACTTTTCGTAATTGAGTTCTATGCTTTTCAAGCATTAAGAACTGTAGTGAAATCAAGATCTTTTTTAGTTACCTACCAAATTATAAGTGCGCTTATTCTAGTCTATATTGTGTATTCATTCACACAATTTGACCGCAAGATTGGACAAACTCCCCAAACCATGCAAACTATGGGTTTGATACTTATGGTTTATCTTCCTAAAATTATTTTGACTTTAGTATTATTGGGAGAAGATATTTATAGGATTGGTTTTGGTTCTGTAAATCACTTTGCAAAATTCAATGATAGCGTCGACTTTCTTGCTTCAAGGCGAAAATTTGTTAGCCAAATTGGATTAGGACTAGCAGCAGTACCTTTTTTATCTTTAATATATGGCGTTACAAAAGGGAAGTATAATTACAAAGTGATTAAACAAGCCCTGTTTTTTCCTGATTTGCCCGATGCTTTCGATGGTTTTACCATAACACATATATCCGATGTGCATAGTGGAAGTTTTGATAATCCTGACAAAATTAATTATGCTATTGACTTGATCAACGAACAAAATTCGGATATGATTTTGTTTACGGGAGATATTGTGAACACTCATGCTAAAGAAATGCACCCTTGGATTGACACTTTCAAAAGAATCAAAGAGCATAAATACGGTAAATATTCCGTTTTGGGGAATCACGATTATGGAGAATATATTCCTTGGCCTACTGAAGCAGCTAAAGATGAAAATTTTCAAAACATCAAAGATTTACACCGACAAATAAATTTTAAGTTGATGTTGAATGAAAATACTAAAATCAAAAAAGGAAGTGACGAAATTGCTTTGGTTGGAGTCGAAAATTGGGGAACTAATTTCAAGAAAGTCGGTGATATAAATTTGGCTTCTGCCAATTTGGCCAAAGAAGATTTTAAAATTCTAATGAGTCACGACCCAAGTTATTGGGATTCTGAAATTCAAAATCACCCCAAACATTTTCATTTAACGCTTTCTGGACATACCCACGGAATGCAGTTTGGCATTGAAATTCCGGGTGTAATTAAGTGGAGTCCTATTCAATATATTTACAAGCAATGGGCTGGTGTGTATGAAAATATGGGTCGATATATATATGTAAACAGAGGATTTGGTTTTCACGCTTATCCCGGAAGAGTAGGTATTATGCCAGAAATTACCGTAATACAACTAAAAAAAGGCAAAAATGTAGCATAATTCGTTTAAAATGCTACATTTGTATTATATTTATCTCTTTTCAATAGATTTAGAAAATTAAATTCGTTGGTTTTATGTCAAAATTTGGAGAACTTATAAGTGCGCAAGTTCCTGTGTTAATTGATTTTTACACAGATTGGAATGAATCATCAGTTTCGATGCATCCAGTAATTCGAGATGTTGCCGCAGCTCTTGGAGATAAGGCAAAAGTTATTAAAATTGATGTGGATAAAAATCAAGAGCTTGCTGAAGCCTTGCGAATCAAGGGACTTCCTACGTTGATGATTTACAAAGGAGGCCAGATGATTTGGAGACAATCAGGAGAATTAGATGCTAATACTATTATTGGCTTGGTTCAAGATTATCTTTAATTGAAAAGCAAGAACAATTTATTTAATTGCCTCAAAAACGAATCCCTTTTTATTCAAAATTTCTAGTGCTTTTGGCAAAGTATATTCCAAATGTGGAAATGCTTTTACACTGTCGTGAAATACGATTATACTTCCTGATTGAACATTTTTGACTACATTTTCCAAACATTTTTCTTTGGTAATAGTTGCGTCATAATCGGCGCTTAAAACATCCTACATAATTATT
>DAORUG010000145.1:0-7774 GCA_035433125.1 Flavobacterium sp. | reverse complement strand
TTTGGCTTAGCAATTATGGCAGCCTTTATGTTCACCCAAACTTCTAATGCTCAAGCAAAACCAAAAGGAAAAGAATGGAAAGTTCCTGCTGCAGATGCTGGTAAAAAAATGCCTGCTGGAACGGATGCTGCTGCTGGTAAAGCTTTGTGGGGAACCAATTGCAAATCTTGTCACGGTGTAAAAGGATTAGGTGACGGTCCTAAAGCAGAAAAAATTGACATTTCTTGTGGAGATTTTTCTTCTAAAGAATTCCAATCTAAATCGGATGGAGCAATGTTTTACTACACAAAAATTGGTAGAAAACCAATGCCTTCTTACAAAGAAAAATTAAGCGACACTGAAATTTGGCAATTAGTGGCTTATATGAGAACTATGAAATAGTAGTTAAATTAATTTATAATAGAATTAGGGTTTGAGCAATCAAACCCTTTTTTTGTGCAAAAAAATAAGATTATAACTTATTTGATGGTAATTTATTTTTGCTATTTGTCACGCTGGAAGCGTCTAAATCAGGTTATTCTCTTATTGTAGAATCAAATTTAAACAATGAACGCAATGGGTTTAAAATTAGCCGATTGACAATGATGATGAAACTGAATTGAACAAAAAAAATCCTGTTTGAAAAGACAAACAGGATTTATAGGTATAAATTTTAAAGCAATTATTTTTTGCTCCACTCCGCAATGCTTTCTTTATTCATTTTCACATAGTCTTGATTCTTAGCTGCTTCTGCGCTAGCTAGAGATATTTTTGCTGTTTCAATGGCTCCATTTTTGTCACCTTGTTTGGCTTGAATCAACGATTTTAAACGATTGTACCAGAAAGGCTTATCTTTATTCATATCCAAGGCTTTATTTACATAAGTCAACGCTTTTGTTAAATCTCCGTTGGACTGAAATAAATACTGCGCTGATGAAAAATAATCTCCAGCACTAGGTCCAGCCAAAACCTTATCAATACTCGCCATAGCCATTTTTGCAGTAGGAACTTCAAACTTAAGGGCGACTATAGTTTTCTCCCAAGATATTTCTAGATGAGCAAAATTATTATCTAAATTATTGATTCCAATAGTAAAACTTTCGACTAATCTATCAATATGTTCTGATTTTACAGTGGTTTTCAAGGCTACTTTTGTTTCATCCCAATTTTCTGGATTTCCCCAATTGTCTGTTGCAGTGTAGAAAATGATTTCCCAATTATCAGCTCTGGGAGTAGTGTATAAAGCGTATTTGCCTTTTGCCAATGTTTTTCCGTCAATAATTACATCATCACTAAAAGAAATAGTGGTGTTTTCATTGGCTCCAGTTCTCCATAATTTACCAAAAGGAACCAAGTTATTGAATACATCTCTGCCTTTTGCACTGGGTCTTGAATAAACAATTTCAACATTGGTCAAACCAACTACTTGCATTATTGTTGATTTCGGACTGGGTTGAGGTGTTTTTACTTGGGCTTCGGTGACATAATTAGCAATAATCATTGCTAAAACAAAAATAATCTTTTTCATAGTGTTTAATTTAGATTTGTTCAAAATTACAAATTCAGGGATTTAAAAATGTTAAATATTCCTTAATTCGAAAATTAGTATTGAGAGATGATTTCAAAACTCAGTTCGTCTAAATTTTCAACAACTACATCTGCCAAGGACAAATCTTGCAGTTTCGAATTTTCGCTGTTGTAACCCACACAAAAAATTCCGGCAGCTTTTGCAGCCCTAATGCCATTCGTACTATCTTCGATTACAATACAATTTTCTTTTGGTGCGATAGATAAACTGGCAGCATATTCAAAAATGGCTGGATGTGGTTTCGAGTCTGGAAAATCTTCTCCACTCACAATATGAGTGAAATATTGATGCAAATTAAATCGCTTGAAAACTCGTTCAATCGTGACTTTCGCCGCCGATGAAGCCAGAATTAATTGCATGCCATTTTGGTGTAAATCTTGTATTAATTTTTCGACACCTTCTATTAAATACAAATCTTCTTTGCTGTCGAATGCATCGTTAAAAAGGGTTCTTTTTCTTTGAATTAAATCTTCTACTTCACCATCAATAGGGAACATTTCTTTTAATTTTTGAAACGTATTTCGGGTAGAATTCCCCATAAAGGAAGTAAACGTGTCTTTGGAAACATCAATATTTAATTCGGCAAAGTGTTGAAAATAAGCATAGCTGTGAACGGGTTCCGTGTCCACAATTACGCCATCCATATCGAAAATTACAGTTTGTATCATTAGAAGTTTGAGGTTAAAAGTTATTGGTTAGAAGTTGGGAGCTCAGAATATAATGGTTTAAAGGTTTAATAGTTTTGAAGTTAGAAATCTGCAATCTGCAACCTGCAATCTGGAAATTAATCCAGTTTTCCATCAAAATGCAGATTCCATTTTCCGTGCACTTTCATCACTTGTTCGATAACTTCGCGAACTGCGCCTTTTCCTCCGTTTTTATGCGAAATGTATTTGGATATGGCTTTGATTTCAGGACTCGCATCTTGCGGACAAGTAGGCAAACCAACTAATTTCATTACGTGATAATCGGGAATATCGTCACCCATATACATCACTTGTTCGGGATTGATATCGTAAAGTTCAATATATTCTTTGTAGGTTTCGACTTTGTCAGGACAACCAAGATGGATGTCGGTAATGCCCAAATTTCGCAATCGCACCCGAACACCTTCGTTGCTTCCGCCCGAGATGACACATACGTTGTAGCCACTTTCTACTGCTGCTTTCAAGGCGTAACCATCGCGAATATTCATTGTTCTCAGAATTTCGCCTTCATTGGTCACAAAAACGGAACTATCGGTCAGAACGCCATCGACATCAAAGACAAATGTGGTGATATCGTTCATTATTTCTTTATAACTTCTTGCCATTATTTTGTATAGATTGGGTTAGTATTGTGTAAATATTTTTTTGATTTTCTTCCAATAAAAAATCCAAATGACTGGCAATAGTTTGCTTATCGTTTCGGATTGCTGGGCCTGTTTGCGCTGCCGCTGGCGAAAGTGTCATAACCTTGTTTGCCGTTTCCAAAATTAAGGGTTTTAAAATTTGAAAGGGAACTTTATT
This sequence comes from Flavobacterium sp., assembly GCA_035433125.1. GTDB lineage: Bacteria > Bacteroidota > Bacteroidia > Flavobacteriales > Flavobacteriaceae > Flavobacterium. The sequence goes on along the minus strand of DAORUG010000145.1, from coordinate 4,699 downwards.
TGCTTCACAAATTTCGTTGCCCATTTGGTACAGATGATTCACGAAGTTATTGACAAAAACTGCCGAAACGTGCAATGCTTTTCGTTGTTCGGAATTGATTTTGAAAACAGTGTTAGAAATGGATTGCGCGACTTTATCCAACAGTTCAAAATCAGAATCATTTTCGCTTTCTAAACAAATAGGGATTTGGCTAAAATCGACAGCCTTTTTTTTTGAAAAAGTTTGCAGAGGATAAAAGCTTCCTTTTCTGTTTTTTTTGTCCAATACATCCAATGAAACACTTCCTGAAGTATGAACAACGAGACGATTTTTGAAAGTCAATTGCGAAGAAACTGTAGCAATAGCATCATCTGAAACAGCAATGATGTATAAATCGGCTTTTGCCAAATTGTTATAATCATCCGTAATTTTATTGGAATCGAATAGGGGACTGACGCTTTCTTTTTGTCTTGAAAATACTTGTGTCACTTCCACTATTTTGCTTTTGGCGAAAGCCTCAATCAAATGATGAGCCACATTTCCGGAACCGATTAGTACAACTTTAATCATTTGGCAAAATTAATGAAAAAAAATAAAAGTCGATACATTGCTTGTCAATTGATTTTTAAATAAAAAGCTGTCAAATATCATTTTTATACAAGTACAAATGCCTTAAATTTGGATTAAATTAACAAATGCTGAAAGAGACTATTCAACTATTTTAGTTACTTTTGACGAGACTTTTAAAAAACGTAAATTCTTACAGATGATCAATAAATTAACTTCCTTTTTATTTTCCACACGTTTGATGGCTATACTCTTCCTGACTTTCGCAATTGCAATGGGAGCGGGAACTTTTATAGAAAGCAAATACAATACCGACACAGCTCGAATTTGGGTATATAATGCCTGGTGGTTCGAGGGAATTATGTTGGTTTTTATGATTAATTTCATCGGAAACATCAAGCGTTATAATCTATTGAGGAAAGAAAAATGGGCCACACTTATGTTGCATTTATCTTTTGTTTTTATCATCGCTGGCGCTTTTATCACCCGCTATATCAGTTATGAAGGAATGATGCCGATTCGTGAAGGGAATACCGAAAATGTATTTTATTCGGATAAAATGTACCTGACGATTTTTGTTGATGGAGATTATCAAGGCGGTATGAAACGTAGGGTTTTCGAGAAACCATTATTGCTTTCGCCGGTGACTAATAATAATTTTTCTATTTCAGATCAATTTGCAGAAACCAAATTTGATGTAGACTATGTAAACTTTCAAATGGGTGTCAAAGAAGTGATTAAACCCGAACCCAAAGGCAGTTTGCTCTTTAAACTGGTTGAAGCTGGCGAAGGCGGACGTGAAGAACATTTCTTGAAAGAAGGCGAAGTTCAAAACATTCACAACACCCTTTTTGCCTTAAATAAATTCACTCAAGGTGCTATAAATATTACCATTAACGACAGTATTTCTACCATTCAAACTCCATTTGAAGGCGAGTATATGCGAATGGCCGACAAATTGCAGGGAAAAGTAGCTAAAGATATCGTACAAACTTTAATGATGCGTTCCTTGTATTCTATTGGTGATATGAGAATTGTGTTTCCAGAGCCAGCCATTAAAGGAGTTATTGGATACGACGCGACAAATGATTTTAAAGCCAAAGAACACAACGACGCCTTAACCTTAAAATTGACTGCCGAAGGTCAAGAAAAAACGATAACTTTAATTGGTACCAAAGGCTTAGTGGGGCAATCGCAAACCGTAAAAATTGGAAAAATTGAGTACACCTTTTTCTACGGAAACAAAGTCTATAACTTGCCTTTTAATATCAAATTGAATGATTTTATAGCCCAGAAATATCCTGGAACGGAGCGTAGCTTTTCTTCGTTTGAAAGCCAAGTAACCGTGCAAAATAAAAGTGAAGTTTTTGATGCTCGTATCTTTATGAATAATATTTTGGATTACGAAGGCTATCGCTTTTTTCAATCTTCTTTCGACCCAGATGAAATGGGAACTGTTTTATCAGTAAGCCACGATTATTGGGGAACAATGATTACTTATTTTGGATATTTTATGTTGTATTTTGCATTAATGGCCATTATGTTTACCAAACATTCTCGCTTTGCCGATTTAAAACGAAAACTGGAAGTGGTGAAAACTAAAAAAGCGAATTTACTACCCTTATTGTTGCTGTTTTTGAGTTTTGGAGCATTTGCCCAAAACCATAGCGCTCAGTTTTTATCTGAAAAACAACTAGATTCGATTATCGAAAAACGCAAAGTTTCTGAAGAACACGCAGCCAAATTCGGAAGATTAATTGTTCAGGATGCTGGCGGGAGGATGAAACCTGTAAACACGTTTGCTTCTGAATTATTGCGAAAAGTAAGCCATAAGAATACGTACAAAGGAATGAATTCGGACCAAGTGTTTTTGTCGATGACGCAAGGAGGAAACATTTGGATTCAAGTGCCGTTGATTTACATGAAATCAGGAAACGATAGCATTCGTAAGATTATCGGAATTGATGCAGATAAAGAATTCGCTTCTTTTATTGACTTTTTTGACAGTACTGGAAATTATAAATTGATGCCTTATTTGGATGCAGCCTACAAAGCAGCCAATCCAAACCAATTTGAAAAAGATTTTATCGAAACTGACAAGAAAGTAAATTTGATGGAATCGGCGTTGAGCGGAACCATTATGAAAATTTTCCCAATCCCGGAAGATCCTAATAACAAATGGGTTTCCTTTCCTGAATTGGCAAATTCGGGTATCAAAGGAATGGCGGCAACTTATACTCAAAATATTTTGCAAATGTATTTCACCGAATTAGAAAAAGCTTCCGATTCAAAAGATTACAAACAAGCCGACGGATTATTAGAAAGCATAGTTGGATTCCAAAAAAAATATGGTAGCAAAGTATTGCCAAGCGACCAAAAAATCACTTCGGAAATCTTGTATAACAAATACGATGTGTTTCAAAAATTGCCTTATTGGTATATGTATGCTTCCATTTTGATGCTTTTATTTACTGTTTTAAAAATATTCAAAGAAAGAAAATTTCTCGATTATGCCATCAATACAATGCACGTTATCATTGGACTTCTTTTTGGTTTACATACGCTCGCATTAATTGCACGTTGGTACATTTCGGGTCATGCACCTTGGAGTAACGCTTACGAATCCATCATTTATGTAGCTTGGGCAACGATGTTTTTTGGTTTGGCTTTCGACCGTAAATCAAAATTGACTGTGGCTTCCTCTGCCTTTGTCTCAGCAATGATTTTGACTGCCGCTTATATGAACTGGATTGATCCTGAAATAGGCAATTTGCAACCGGTATTGAATTCGTATTGGTTAATGATTCACGTGGCAATTATCGTAGCGAGTTACGGCCCATTTGCCTTGGGAATGATTCTTGGAGTGGTTTCTTTGCTTCTGATTTTGTTTACCAATGAAAAAAACAAAACCAAAATGGAGTTGAACATCAAGGAAATAACATACATCAACGAAATGGCGTTAACCATTGGGTTGATAATGCTTACCATTGGGAATTTCCTTGGCGGACAATGGGCCAACGAAAGTTGGGGACGTTACTGGGGTTGGGATCCAAAAGAAACTTGGGCATTGATTAGTATTATGGTCTATGCTTTTGTGATTCACTCTCGTTTTGTTCCGGCTTTAAGAGGAAAATGGGTATTTAACCTGATGAGTGTTTTTGCTTTCTTGTCTATTTTGTTTACTTATTTTGGAGTGAATTTTCACTTGGTTGGACTGCATTCCTACGCCAGTGGCGAAGCGCATTCGTTAAATTGGATTTGGTATTCATTAGGAGCAATTACGTTAATCGGGGCTATTACCTATCCAAAATATAAAAAATATTACAAGAAGAGTTATAAAAAATAGGGTTTTTGTCAACTAAAAAAAGCTTCCAATTGATAAAATTGGAAGCTTTTTTATATAAAATAACCCGTTGGATGTAAATAATTCACACCAATGGTTTTAATATTATAAAAACTTTAGGAATCGTTTTAGTGTTTAAAAAATCAATTTAACTATTTTTATAAAAAATTTAATTCAATGAAAAAAGTACTAATTATTGTTTTTGGAGTATTCCTTTTTTGGAGTTGCCAAGGCCAAAACAAACCTGCTAAAACCGATGCTACTATGCCAAAGCAAACTATTTACCAATTCAAAGTAAAAGATTTATCCGGAAAAGAATTTGATTTTGCTTCTTTGAAAGGCAAAAAAATAATGGTAGTAAACACTGCATCTAAATGTGGATTGACTCCACAATACAAAGATTTAGAAGCATTGTACAAAGAATATGCTTCGAAAGGATTGGTAATTGTAGGCTTTCCAGCCAATAATTTTGCCTCGCAAGAACCAGGAACTAACGAAGAAATTGCCACTTTCTGCCAATTGAATTATGGTGTGACTTTCCCAATGATGGACAAAGTTTCAGTAAAGGGAGATGATATGTGTGCGGTTTACCAATTTTTGACACAAAAATCCAAAAACGGATTGGAAGATTCAGAAGTAGGATGGAATTTCCAGAAATACCTTTTAAATGAAAAAGGGGAATTAGAAAAAGTAATTTTCCCAAGAACATTACCAACCGACCCAGAAGTTTTGAATTGGGTTAAAGGCTAGATTTCAGATTTCAGATTGTCATCCTGAGGTATAATTTTTATTCTAAAAAAAGCAATATAA
>DAORUG010000144.1:0-7794 GCA_035433125.1 Flavobacterium sp. | reverse complement strand
TTGCAGGACATTATTTATCGGCTTTGTTTTTGGATAAATTTGGTATCGATTTAAAAAAACATATAGAATTTATCGTCATAGGAATTGTTCTTATTACAAACATTCCAGTTTTATGGACGCTTTTGAAAAAAAGAGTTCATATTTAAAATAACTTTTCACAAAAAACTCCGAAGCTTTGAAACTTCGGAGTTTTTTTTATTTTTAACTTCGTACTTCGTATATCGTACTTCGTAAATGGAATTACATCATTCCAGGCATTCCTCCGCCCATTGGCATTTGAGATCCGCTTTCTTCTTTGATGTCCACCAAAGCACATTCAGTTGTTAAGATCATTCCTGCAACAGAAGCAGCGTTTTCTAAAGCCACACGAGTTACTTTTTTAGGATCGATGATTCCTGCTTTTAGCATATCTACATATTCGTCAGTTTTGGCATTGTATCCAAAATCTCCAGAACCTTCAGCAACTTTTGCCACAACTACAGAGCCTTCAAGACCTGCATTTTCAACAATTGTTCTCAAAGGAGATTCTACAGCACGAGAAATAATTTTGATTCCTGTAGCTTCATCAGCGTTGTCTGCTTTCAATTCTGCAAGAGCATTTTTGGCTCTCAACAAAGCAACACCTCCACCAGCAACAATTCCTTCTTCGACAGCAGCACGAGTAGCGTGAAGCGCATCGTCAACACGGTCTTTTTTCTCTTTCATTTCTACTTCAGAAGCAGCACCAACATAAAGAACAGCAACTCCGCCAGCTAATTTAGCCAAACGTTCTTGCAATTTTTCTCTGTCATAATCAGAAGTTGTAGCTTCCATTTGACCTTTGATTTGGTTGACACGATTTTTAATCATTTCGGCATCACCAGCTCCACTTACAATTGTAGTATTGTCTTTGTCAATGGTTACTCTTTTTGCAGTTCCTAACATTTCGATAGTGGTGTTTTCTAAAGTATAACCTCTTTCTTCAGAGATTACAGTTCCCCCTGTTAAGATAGCGATGTCTTCTAACATTGCTTTTCTTCTGTCACCAAAACCTGGAGCTTTTACAGCTGCGATTTTCAAGGCACCACGTAATTTGTTTACAACCAAAGTTGATAAAGCTTCTCCATCAACATCTTCGGCAATAATCAATAATGGTTTTCCTGATTGTGCTACTGGTTCTAAAACAGGTAACAATTCTTTTAAAGAAGATACTTTTTTGTCATATAAAAGAATATATGGATTCTCTAATTCAGCTTCCATTTTCTCAGCATTGGTTACAAAATAAGGAGACAAATATCCTCGGTCAAATTGCATACCTTCAACAACATCTACATAAGTGTCAGTTCCTTTGGCTTCTTCAACAGTTATAACACCTTCTTTTCCTACTTTTGCGAAAGCATTGGCGATTAATTCTCCAATAATTTCATCGTTGTTGGCAGAAATAGAAGCAATTTGTTTGATTTTTTCAGAATCACTTCCTACTACTTTAGCTTGTTTTGCTAAGTCAGCAACAATGGCTTCAACAGCTTTGTCTATTCCACGTTTCAAATCCATTGGATTAGCTCCGGCAGCAACGTTTTTCAAACCTTCTTTTACGATGGCTTGAGCCAAAACGGTTGCAGTTGTAGTTCCGTCTCCTGCTAAATCATTGGTTTTAGAAGCAACTTCTTTTACCATTTGAGCGCCCATATTTTCTAATGGGTCTTTTAATTCGATTTCTTTTGCAACAGTAACACCATCTTTGGTAACGGTTGGTCCACCAAAAGATTTTCCAATAATTACATTACGACCTTTTGGTCCTAGAGTTACTTTTACTGCGTTTGCCAATGCATCGACTCCACGTTTTAATCCGTCACGTGCTTCAATATCAAATTTAATATCTTTTGCCATTTTTATTTTTAACTTTTAATTGTCTTACTACTTTAATTATACAATCGCAAGAATATCATCCTCACGCATTATCAAATAATCTTTTCCTTCTAATTTTAATTCTGTTCCAGCATATTTTCCGTAAAGAACAGAATCACCAATTTTAACAGTCATTTCGTGGTCTTTTGTACCTTTACCAACAGCAACGACAGTTCCTTTTTGTGGTTTTTCTTTTGCAGTATCTGGAATAAAAATTCCTGAGGCAGTTTTTGTTTCAGCAGCAACAGGTTCGATAAGAACGCGGTCTGAAAGCGGTTTAATATTTAAAGCCATAATGATAAAATATATGTTATTATTAATTTGATGATAATCGGATTTCAGAAATTATGCCAATAGAGAAAAACTGACATTTTTTCTTAAAAAAAATGCCAGCTTTGACAGGCTGGCATTTAGTATATTTTGTATGTACTATTTATTATTTTGCTGGCTCAGATGCTGGAGCAGGAGTCATTGGAGCAGGAGTTGCCGCTTTTGGCGTAACAGCTTCTGTTTTGTCAATGATTTTTGAATCAGTTCCTAAAGAACCTCCAAAACTTAAACTAGAAAGCAATATCAATAAAATTAATATTCCACCTAAAGTCCAAGTACTTTTATCTAAAAAGTCGGTAGTTTTCTGTACACCACCAATTTGTGTTGATCCTCCTAATGAAGATGAAAGCCCGCCACCTTTAGGGTTTTGAACCATTATTACTACTACAAGTAGGAAGCAAACTATTGTTATTAATACTAAAAAAATTGAAAATGTGCTCATTGTTTAATTATTATTTTGTTGTAAAATCTTAATATCCGAGATTCGGTCTGCAAAGAAACTACTTTTTTCTGGATATTTCAAAATTAATATCTCATAAGCTTGAATAGCACGTTGATATTTTTTTTGCTCCAAATAGACTCTTGCTAATGTCTCAGTCATTAAATAAGAATTGTCTGATTTATTTAGGTCAATATGAATGGCAGATTCCGAGTTTTGTTTTATTGGTGGAATCTTCGGACTGGCTTCAATAAATTTATCAATCAACTCGGCTTTTTTCTTTTTGTCATCTTCTAAAGGAACCGTTTCAGATTGTGCTACAGTTTCTTTTTCCCTAACGATAGGTTGTGTTCTGGAGAGTTGAAGCCATTCTTGGAAGGAATGTTTTTCCTCTTTAGAAAATCCTAAAGGCTTTCCAATTTCCAGATTTTCTTCTGCTAATTTGGTCGTTGATTCTTCTTCAACTGTCGAAGCGCCTTTTATGGTAGTAAGAATAGATTGTTCTAAGGTATTTATTTTGGATTCAAGTCGAATTTCAGACTTAATTACTTCATAACCAGTTACACTGATATCAAGAAGTTCGAGTATTTTCTTGTCGTATAAGCCTTTTTGTATGGCCACAAAAGTATCGGATGTAATAAAATCAAACAAAACGGTTCTGTCTGTGGTGTGTGAAGCAGTAACTTTCAACGCATAATTGTACCGAAAACTATTTTGATTGAAAAGTCCTTTCAACCGGAGCGCTCGAGCACTTTGAAAGTACGGAAATTCATCCAGCACTCTTCCCAAAGCATCCGTTTGCTTCTCGTTGATAGCATCGGGTTTGTTTATTAAATAAGTATAGTCCGTTACGTTCATTTCAGATTTCAGATTTCAGATTTCAGATTTCAGATTCCAGTTGCTAACTGCTATCTGCCATCTGAAAACTAGATTTACCATTTTGCCAAAGATTCGTTGAATATATCTTGCGTGATTCTTTCGAAAATTATTTTTATTGCATTATCTAAAGTGGGGCCGCTGAGTTGTTGTGCGGCGGGATAATCATAGAAAAAATCGAATGTTTTATCAAAATTATCGGCTTCTTTATTTTTGTTGGTAAACTGCACTTTTACTCTGATGGTCAATCTATTTTGAGCCGCTTGAATATCGGCAGTGGCCATCATTGGTGTAATTCGATAATCGGTAATTTCACCTTCATAAGTTAAATCTGCGCCATTTTTTACCAAGTTCAAATTGGTTTGATTTTGGATAAGATCCTGCAAAGTCAACGTAAAAGTTCGGTCGATTCCGGGTTGTACTAACTCGGCATTATTTGGAAAAAAATTTACTTGAAATGTTTTAGCGTCTATTTTACCCGTTCCAGTGAAGTTATAGACGTTACAGCCACTGAAGGTAAAAAGTATCGAAAGTGCTATGAGATATTTTAGGTGCTTCATTTTATATTTAAAAGTGTGCTACGCCAATTCGCTAGCGCTCGGGTCAAAGATATTCAATTTTTAAAGATCAAATTGTTTTATTTTTCGATACAAAGTTCTTTCGGAAATACCCAATTCATCGGCGGCTGCTTTTCGTTTTCCTTTGTTTTTTTCTAATGATTTTTTTATCATTTCGATTTCTCGTTGTTCCAATTTTAGAATTTCTTCTTCCTCTACGGTTTCGGCAAATTGAAAATCGTCTTCGTTTTCTACGAAATTTATATTTTCATTTTGATTCGAAAATTCAGGAGAAAAAACAGCATTACTTGGTTCTTCTTCAAACGAAATTTCGCTTTCCGACTCCTTTGAACCGTATATTTTTTGAATTAAATTGGTATTGATGTCTTGCACTTTCGCAGAACCATTTTTCATTAATTCCAAAGTCAGTTTTTTCAAATCGTGCAAATCACCTTTCATATCAAAAAGTACTTTGTAGAGAATATCTCTTTCGGTCGAAAAATCATTTTCGGCTTTTTTATCTTTAATTACCGAAGGCAAATTACTTGCTTCCGAAGGCAAATAGGACTGCAATGTAGTCGCAGAAATATCGCGATTGGTTTCTAAAACCGAAATTTGCTCGGCTACATTTCGCAATTGACGAATATTTCCGCTCCAACGAAATTTTTGCAATAATTGCACTGCATTTTCATCTAATTTGATAGGAGGCATTTTGTATTTATGGGCAAAATCGGCGGCAAATTTCCGGAACAATAAATGAATATCGTCTTTTCGGTCGCGCAAAGGCGGCAAAGTAATATCCACAGTGCTCAAACGATAGTACAAATCTTCTCGGAATTTCCCTTTTTCGATGGCGTCAAATAAATTGACATTGGTGGCAGCCACAATTCGCACATCGGTTTTTTGTACTTGTGAGGAACCTACTTTTAGAAATTCCCCATTTTCTAAAATTCGAAGCAAACGAACTTGAGTTGTCAAAGGCAATTCGCCTACTTCGTCTAAGAAAATTGTTCCACCGCTAGCTACTTCAAAATAGCCTTCACGAGTAGAAGTTGCTCCTGTAAAAGAGCCTTTTTCGTGACCAAAAAGTTCACTGTCTATTGTTCCTTCTGGAATTGCACCACAGTTTACCGCAATATATTTTCCGTGTTTTCTGTGCGAAAGCGAGTGAATAATTTTGGGAATACTTTCTTTTCCAACGCCACTTTCACCCACAACCAATACCGAAATATCCGTTGGCGCCACTTGAATAGCTTTTTCTATCGCGCGATTGAGTTTCGGGTCATTCCCGATAATCTCGAATCGTTGTTTTATTGATTGAACTGTTTCCATATTTATTTTTATTCAAGGCAAAAAAAATTAAACCACAAATTACTCAAATTTTCACAAATTATTTAATTGCTAATCAATCTTTTGTGAGTTAATGATTTGTTTTGAAAATTTACAATAATTCCAATTGGAGTATCTGCCAGTTTCATGTAATTTAATGTTCTCGAAAGATGTTCATTAGTTACTTCTTTAACAGATTTCACCTCTAAAATTATATCTTCATAAACAACGAAATCGGCATAAAAATTATGAGGAAGAATGGAACCTTTATATTCAACATCATATTTTTTTTCTCTCATGTAAGGAATGTTATGATTTTTAAATTCTATTTCTAATGCGTCTTTATATACTATTTCTAGTAATCCAGGACCTAAAATCCGATGTACTTCCATGCACAAACCAACAATTGTATAGTTTTCATCTTTTTTATAATAATATTCATTATCGTCACTCATAATAATGCAAGTTAATTTGTGAAAATTTGTGTAATTTGTGGTGAAAAAGATTAGTTCATTTCAGAATATCCAACCGCTTCCCCAATCAAAGTGCCGCTGGTACAACTTGTAATTTTTACATTTACAAAGTCTCCAATTTTATACTCTTCTTTAGGAAAAACAACCACAATACTTTGTGAATTTCTTCCAGACCAATCGTTTTCCGATCTTTTAGAGGCTTTTTCAACCAAAACTTCAACTGTTTTTCCAACAAATTCTTGGGTTCTGATGGCGCTATGTTCTCTTTGCAAATCGACAATTTCTTGCAATCTTCTCAGCTTGGTGGCTTCTGGAACATCGTCTTCCATTTTGCGTTCGGCCAATGTTCCCGGGCGTTCAGAATAGGCATACATATAACCAAAACTGTATTTTACGTATTCCATCAAGCTCAAAGTATCTTGATGATCTTCTTCGGTTTCAGTCGGAAAACCTGAAATTAAATCTTGCGTTACGGAACAATCTGGAATGATAGTTCTGATTTTATCAATCAGAGTCATATATTCTATTCGAGTATGCAAACGATTCATTGCTTTCAGCATTCGGTCGCTTCCTGATTGAACCGGCAAATGAATGTGATTGCAAATATTCGAATGTTTGGCAATCACGTGCAACACACTTTCGTGCATATCCTGAGGATTGGAAGTCGAAAACCGAATGCGCATTTTTGGGAAACCTACAGCTACCATTTCAAGCAGTTGATCAAAATCTACTGCGGTTGCTTTTTGCATTTCAGTAGCATTTTCGAAATCTTTTTTCAGTCCGCCACCATACCAAAGGTAGCTATCTACATTTTGTCCCAAAAGGGTAATTTCCTTAAAACCTTTGTCCCACAAATCCTGAATTTCTTTCATAATACTTTGCGGCTCCCGACTGCGTTCGCGCCCTCTAGTAAAAGGCACTACACAAAAAGTACACATATTGTCGCAACCCCGAGTAATGGAAACGAAGGCCGAAACGCCATTCGAATTCAATCGAACGGGAGAGATATCGCCATAAGTTTCTTCTTTAGACAAAATTACGTTTATAGCATCGCGACCTTCTTCGACTTCGGCCAATAAGTTGGGTAAATCCTTGTAAGCATCAGGGCCAACAACGAGGTCAACGATTTTTTCTTCTTCCAGAAATTGACTTTTCAAACGTTCTGCCATACAGCCCAAAACACCCACTTTCATCTTTGGATTCGTGCGTTTCACGGCATTGTATTTTTCTAAACGTTTGCGAATAGTTTGTTCCGCTTTGTCGCGAATGGAACAGGTATTGACCAAAACCAAATCAGCTTCTTCGAGGGTTTGGGTCGTATTATATCCGTTGGACGATAGGATGGAAGCCACGATTTCGCTGTCGGAAAAATTCATCGCACAGCCGTAACTTTCTATAAAAAGTTTCTTGGTATTTTCGGGTTTATTTTCTAAAATGAGGCTTTCGCCTTGCTTGCTTTCTTCTATAATCTTTTCCATAGTCACTTTCAAAAGTGTGATTTTATTAAGGATGCAAAGGTACAATTATTTGAATGAATCTGACAAGATGTCAGACGAAGAATTAACAGTATTTTATCAAGGACTTAAAGATTAATGGATTTCCATTCTAGTGCTATTTTTTCTCCTGAATATTAGAAAAGGGATCAACAAATAAAAAGCCCTTTTGATTCTTTGTAAGAAAAAAATAATATATTTGAAATTAAATAAGACCTGATGTTTGTCAGACAAAGCGACCCAATTTTGGGTGGATAGGTCTGACGACATCAGCTATAAATGAGTTATCTACAACTTTTTACTCAACCCTCCGATTTGCACTTAAAGTGTTGTATTCATTGACTTTATAAAAATAAACAATGCAATTTTAAGCAACAAAAAGCAACGAAATACTTGTTTTGTTGTACCCA
>DAORUG010000143.1:0-7831 GCA_035433125.1 Flavobacterium sp. | reverse complement strand
ATATTCAATAATAATCCAATGAAGAAAATCGACAACAAAATTCGTATAAAAAATAACATAGTCAGCGGTCCGCGAGATTTACGGTCACGCATCAATTCTTCAACTTCGGCTAGAGCAACTCTCCGGAAGGCGAGTGCCCACAAAAATGGAGCGATTATACTCAATGTTATCAAAGCACCCAAAGCATTTCCAAAACGGTAATCGTCAACTAAGGGTTCGATATATCTTGAGGAAAGTAGAATAATTGCCAGAATTATAACCACAAGTGCAATGACTTGAATTAAAAAAGCATTGATTACGGTTTGCCATAAACTAACCGTTTTTATCGCTTGCGTGCTGGCAGAATACCGTTCGATACGCTTCGTCCATTTCCGAGGTAATTTTTGTGATAAATACTCCGAAAAAGGCAGTGAATACTTAATCATAAACGGAGTCGTAAATACCGTTACAGCCGAAACTGCTACTACAATTGGATATAAAAAAGAACTTGTTGCCTTTAGAGTCACACCTAAAGTCGCAATAATAAAAGAAAACTCCCCAATTTGCGACAAACTCATTCCAGTTCTTATGGAATCTTTTAAGGGTTGTCCCGATAGTAATGCACCAAAAGTTGAACTGATGGATTGTCCAAAAATGGTAACAAACGAGAGAATAACCACAGGAATGGCGTGTTGATACAAAGCTTCAGGATCTATTAACATTCCTACCGATACAAAAAATACGGCTCCAAATAAATCTTTTACGGGTTTTACCAAATGTTCAATATGTTCGGCTTGAGTGGTTTCGGCAATGATGGAACCCATTATAAACGCACCCAAAGCGGGTGAGAATCCAACATTGGCGGCAAGCCCAACCATTGTCAAACACAAGGCTAATGAAATGATGAGCAACATTTCGTCGGTTAATAAATGTTTGGTTTTTTTGAGCACTGTTGGAATGATAAAAATACCGCCCAAAAACCATATCACCAGAAAAAACACCAATTTTAAAACCGACATTAACAAGTCCATTCCAGAAAATTGATTACTCACCGCAATAGTTGATAATAAAACCATCATCAAAATGGCTAATATGTCTTGAACGATTAGCGAACCAATTACGATTCCTCCAAATTTTTGAGTTTTTACCCCAAGTTCATCAAAAGATTTTAAAATAATGGTGGTCGATGAAATCGAAAGAATTACACCGAGAAAAACACTATCCATTTTGCCCCAATCCATCCATTGGCCCACAGAATATCCCAAAATGCACATGGTGACAATTTGTGTACCCGCTGTGATAGAAGCGGTTCCGCCCACTTTCATCAATTTTTTGAAACTAAATTCTAGTCCAAGGCTAAACAATAAAAAGATGACACCAATCTCTGCCCAAACTTCTACGCTTTTGATTTCTTTTACCGAAGGGAAAAAATCGAAGTGATTTCCAGCCAGAAAACCGGCAATCAAATAGCCTAAAACTAGGGGTTGTTTTAATTTTCGAAATATCAAAACGGCAATTCCCGCAGTCATCAAAATCAGACCTAAATCGCTGATTAAGGGCTCTAAGTGATGAGAGGCTTCGGCTACTTTTTCTGCTGTACTCATAGGTGATAGTTCTTGAATTCTATGTTGGTAATATACAAAAATTATATTTCAAAGAAAAACAATAGAGAATCGAGCTTTTTTAAAAGTTGTTTTAATGTAACTTTTCCAAATCAGATAAAGTATAAAAATTCAAATTATTGTTTTTTATGTATTTGCAAATGTATTCTAAAGTAGCATTTTTAGTCTGATAATCTCCACTCACTTTATCGACAGTTTTGTGGCTATTCAAAATTAATATTTTATTGTTTTTCTTTGCATACTCTAATAATTTCAATAGGTGAGGAATGTTAAAGTGATTGTGCGTATCGTCGATACTAAAGCTAAAAACTAAATTAGAGTTGTTGTAATAGCACCCTTGTTTGTTGGCGACTTCCTCACAAAAGGCTCTTCCTCTGATAATTTTGAATTTTTTCAATAAGGCAGCATCCAATTTTTTAGTTCTTCCGCCATAAGGGTAAGCAAAAGTACTTACATCCAAACCATAAAAACCCATCAAATGGAGCATTGGATCAATTTCCTGATTCATATATTCTTCTATACTGTGATTCTTCAGGAAAGGAACTGCATTAATGTGAGTGTAGGTGTGACCGGCAATTTCGTGTCCTTCCTTTTGCATTTCAAGAAGTTTTTCGACTTCGGATTGGTCGAGCGTATTTATTCTACAAACAAAAAAAGTACCCTTCCAGGAATACTTTTTTAGCTTTTGGTTGGTTGCATACCATTCGTTTACATAAGCATCATCAAATGATAAAATCACCCCGGCTTTATAAGGTTTGTTTACGGGTTTTGGGTCTTCCTTTTTACAAGAAAATAAGAGAACCAGAGTACAAAGCAACACGATTTTTAGAATAGAATTCTTCATTATTACTTTGTGCTTTTTAAGAGTGTTTATTGAATGTTGTTTAGTTAAAGATTCATCATCGTCTGTTCGAGTGTTTTATTGAAAAATGCGGTAGCTTTTTTTAATAAAATGTATCGAGAACGATACTATTGTGGGCTTCTCGATACTATTTTTAATAGTATAGCTGTCGCATTACTATTAAAAATCACTCGAAGAGACGACCAAAAGTCTTAACTAAATGACATTGAATGTTTTTTTATTAAATCCCCAAGAAATTGCTTGGTGTAATTTGCATTAATTCGGCTTTGATTTCTGCAGAAACTTCAAGGGTACTAATAAATTCGTGAATCGAATCTTTGGTAATCGCTTCGTTAGTTCTAGTCAATCCTTTCAAGGCTTCGTAAGGATTTGGATAGGCTTCACGACGTAAAATTGTTTGAATTGCTTCGGCAACAACTGCCCAGTTTTTCTCCAAATCTTCGTGAAATTTTGGTTCGTTCAACAATAGTTTGTTCAACCCTTTTAAAGTAGCTTCGAATGCTATTAAAGTATGTCCCATTGGTACACCAATGTTTCTCAAAACGGTACTGTCCGTCAAATCGCGTTGCAATCTTGAAACCGGTAATTTAGCCGAAAGGTGTTCGAAAATAGCATTGGCTATTCCCAAGTTTCCTTCCGAATTTTCAAAATCAATTGGGTTTACTTTGTGTGGCATTGCCGATGAACCAATTTCGCCCGCTTTGATTTTTTGTTTGAAATATTCCATCGAAACATACGTCCAAATGTCTCTGTCCAAATCAATGATGATGGTGTTGATTCTTTTCAACGCATCAAAAAAGGCGGCGAAGTGATCGTAATGTTCGATTTGCGTGGTAGGGAAAGAGTGGTGCAAACCAAGGTTTTCTTCCACGAAAGTGCTACCGAATTTTCTCCAATCAATTTGTGGATACGCTACGTGATGGGCGTTGTAATTTCCGGTTGCTCCACCAAATTTAGCAGCAAAAGGAATGTTGAACAACAAACGCATTTGCTCTTCCAAACGTTCCACAAAAACAGCAATTTCTTTACCCAAACGGGTTGGCGAAGCCGGTTGTCCGTGTGTTCTGGCCAACATTGGAACGTCTTTCCATTCGATGCTTAAATCTTTTAATTTGGATGTCAAAGTGATTAACGATGGCATATAAACTTTTTCGAAAGCTTCCTTGGTCGAAAGCGGTATCGCTGTATTGTTGATATCTTGTGAAGTCAATCCGAAGTGGATAAACTCTTTAAATTGAGATAATCCTAGTTTTTCGAAAGCGTCTTTGATAAAATATTCTACGGCTTTCACGTCGTGATTGGTAACTTTTTCGGTTTCTTTTATCCAAAGTGCATTTTCTGTGGAAAAGTTTCTATAAATGTCACGCAAACTTTCGAATGTATTTGGGTTTACGTCTTTTAGTTGAGGTAAAGGAATTTCGCAAAGCGTAATAAAATATTCAATTTCAACCAATACGCGGTATTTGATTAAAGCTTCTTCAGAGAAGTATTTAGAAAGTGAACTGGTTTTGCTTCTGTATCTTCCGTCTATTGGTGATACAGCATTTAATTCGTTTAAAGTATTCATTGTTTTTTTATTTGAAAGGTGCAAAGATAGAACTTTACTCTCAAATAGGGAAAAGGATTGGGTTTTAAAAATACTCTAAAAGTTTCTTTTTAAGTATTTTCAATCTAACCGATCTTATTTTTTGGTAGGGTGATGCAATATTTAGTTTAATGTCCAGTTAGTTGAAATAACATAAACTGTTTTTTTGTTTTTTACATTATATTTTGTTAAAGATTTTTCATCTGTTAAAATATCTATTTTCCCTAAGTTTTGTATGTCTAAATACTCTAAGTCTTCTTTGGTATATTTTTTATTTCCAACATAAATTTCAGCGTCATAAGGAATAGATTCAATTATCTCTAATTTTTTTTCTATTTCAATGTTTTTTGGTTTTGTAATCATTTCACTGTTATCATAAAAACCAATCCCGTCAACTCCATTTTTTGCTAAGTTTACTCTGAAAAATATTGGTCTAATGGGGATTTCTCTGACTTGTTTAATTTTGCTTTTATGGCCTTTGTTATCATTAAAATAAACTTTTATAGCAATTATTTTATTGTTTTCGTTTCTTTTAATTTTTGAAAAAGTTAAATCAATGTCGTATTGCGACATTAAATCTAAAACAACATTTTCTAAATCTTTATCAGAAGAATATTGGTCAAAAACATAGCCAATGTCTTGGTATTTAGATTCTTGTGCAACAATAGAAAAACTGCATAAAACCAAAAGTATTATAGTTTTTTTCATAAGTAAATCTTTTTTATTATAGCAAACATAATTTATTTATAAACTACTTGCAAAGTATTTTAGGACATATTTAAACTAAGGTGCTGTTAGTCATTTATATTAAGTTCAATAATTTCTCTTTTAAATAAGGAACTCCATCAGTTGCATTCATCGGAATAATTTCTACTCGATTTTGTAAATCGTAAATCTTTGCCGGTTTTGGGTCAATATAAAAAACCGGATTACTTAGTTTTGCAAAATTCATCAATCCGGCAGCAGGATAAACTTGCATTGCTGTTCCAATAATAACAAGAATATCTGCCTTTTCGACAATAGTTATGGCTTCTTCCAAAGCTGGAACTTCTTCACCAAACCAAACGATATGCGGTCGCAATTGATTTTCTTTTTCATCAAAATCACCTAAATTCAAATCGTTTGGCCAATCTAAAATGTAGTTTCGGTTTGCTGTACTTCTTACTTTCAATAATTCGCCGTGAAGATGAAGCACATTCGAACTTCCCGCTTTTTCATGTAAATTATCTACGTTTTGGGTAATGATAGCAACATCAAAATCATTTTCTAATGCTGCTAAAATTTGATGTCCTAGATTGGGTTGGACTTCGTGTAATTGTTTGCGTCTTTGGTTGTAAAAATCAAGTACTAATTCAGGGTTTTTCTGCCAACCTTCGGGAGTTGCGACATCCATAACATTATGACCTTCCCAGAGTCCATCGGCATCCCGAAAGGTTTTGATTCCGCTTTCGGCACTAATTCCCGCTCCGGTTAAGACGACTAGTTTCTTTTTCATGTTTTTTTATTGTTTTGTCATTTCGACGAAGGAGAAATCACATTAGTTGCTCTCGTGATGAGATTTCTCCTTCGTCGAAATGACAAAATTAGATATTTAAAACTACTCTTTTTTAGTATTTTTACCAAAAATAATACTGTAATATGATTAACCTTGAATACCTTAATTTCTTAGAAAACATTCTAACCGACAATAGAAAAGCCAAGTTTTTGAAAGTATTAGAAAACAGAACCAAACATTTTACAGTAGTTGTTGAGGATGTTTTTCAAATGCACAATGCCAGTGCTGTGATGCGCAGTTGTGAGGTTTTTGGCATTCAGGAATTGAACGTTATTGAAGAGCGTTACGGTAAAAGTATCGATAAGGAAATTGCGATGGGCGCACAGAAATGGGTTGATATTAACAAATTCGACAATGTATCCCATTGTGTTGAAACCCTGAAAAACCAAGGCTACCAAATCATCGCCACCACGCCTCATGAAAATGATTGTTTGTTAGATGATTTCGATATTTCGAAACCTAGCGCTTTATTTTTTGGAACAGAACGAGATGGATTGTCAGATGAGGTTCTCCAAAAAGCCGATGGATTTCTTAAAATTCCGATGGCTGGTTTTACCGAAAGTCTCAATATTTCGGTTTCGGCAGCGATTATTATTCAAAACCTGACTAATCGATTGCGAAAATCAGATTTAGATTGGCATTTATCCGAAGAAGAAATTTTGGAAAAACGTTTGGCTTGGGCCAAAAGTTCGATAAAAGATATTAAAAGAATAGAGGCAAGGTATTTTTCAGAATTATAGAATTCGCTTTTTTTTAGCCTCTTTTTTATCGATAAACTGCACGGTACTTGTTATTTGAAGAGTATTTTATCCTTTTAACGATTTTAATATTTTGTGTAAGACATAGTTTATACGTTTGTAACGTAATTATAAAGTATCGTCTCATGGATTCTAAAAATATTTTTAGTACTTCTTATCGACAAGATTATTTTGATGGATATTCAAATGGTCAAAATCCGTTTTTGCTTATGGATAACAAAAAAAGCAGTGTAGCTTATATTTCTGGATTTAATTCCGGAAGAATGGATTATGAGGAAATGAATGGACAAATTTCGAAAGGAATTCCTAAGCGAATCGTAACTATTAAAGTGTTAGAAGAATTTCTTTTGTCGGGTTTACTTGGTTTGGATATTGAAGAAATAAGTGATTACACTGCCTATCAGCTCAATGTCATTTCAAAATGGTATCAGAGCGGAATTGAAAAATACGATCCAACTCATAGCATTTACCTTTTCGAAGTTCTCGAAGATAGAGGAATTCAGGTAGATTAGTAATTTATATAACTATTATTTTGCAGTACCTTCACTTACTGTAATCGTTGAACTTCCGCTACTACGATAGCCTTCTGATTCCATAATTTGGTAATCCCAAGAACTGCCTAAAATCATTCCTTTACTTTTCCAAGCGGCTACATGATTAGCAAAAGTTACCGTTCCGCTGGATCTTCTTGTTGTGCGAACGCTCCAATATTGCTGAAAAGTTTGCGTACCATCGATAGAAGGTTGTTGAGTTCGTGTGGTTTCATAAATGTTATAAGTCCCGCCATCACTGGTAAAACTGCCTTTTGAAACTCCGCCAGGAGGAGTCCAAGCGCCATAGTTTTCGACAACATAATATTCTATGAGTGCATTTCTCGTCCAACCATACACTGCCAAATAGCCATTTTTGCCACCGTCGAAAATGCCCGAAAAGGTGATAACCCGGTTTGGACTTCCTTTAGCCCAGCCTTTTCCAGCGGTAAAATTGGTAGCATTTGTCCAAGTGGTGCTGTAATTGCCATCAGGACCTAAAGTCATAGCAACGGTTCCACCACCACCTTCATTCCAGAAAGAATAATAATACCCGTCATGAGTTCCAGTTTGGTTTTTTGTAATGGTTTGTGCAGTTGTTGATTGTGTTGAAAAAAGCAACACTACCGAAAGTAAAATGAATGTAAATAGTTTCTTTTTCATGGGTTTTTTTTAAACAGTTGAAAATTTTATGATTTATGGTGTTGATGGCGCGTTTAGCTGCTGCCTTTATTTACATTTCGTATTTTAATAAGTAAGATCACAAAAAATGCTTGTCCAACAAAAAATGATATTAGTACTGAATACAGTATCCGATCTATTAAAGTAATCATTTCTAAAATGTCAGTCGAGTTTTTTGCTGTGATTTGTCTAATAGGAAAATTAAAGCGTGCCCAAAGAACAATTGGAATTGTCATTATAAAATGAATCACAAACAACT
>DAORUG010000142.1:0-7880 GCA_035433125.1 Flavobacterium sp. | reverse complement strand
AGCGGTAAAAGTACTATTGCTAAAATAATTAGTTTTTGCAACTGGGTTGAGAAAGATGTTTCAATTCATCAATCATTTAATAATTACTCCTCAGATAAAAATTATTTCATTGAAAAATTAGAAAACTTTCATAAAATGAGAGGTTATTTTAATGAAAATAGTGAGATTAAATATGAGAGTAACACTATAAAACTACATTATAAGTGGAATGCTTTTGAAATTTCTTGGGTTAATCAATTTGAGTATAAGAGAAATAAAATTTCATATATCCCTTCCGAAAGAAGTATAGCAGTTTTACCTGAAATGGAAAAAACAGAGTTACCTAACAATTACATTAGAAGTTTTTTATTCGATTGGTTTGATGCACGAAAAAATTACACAAATGAAAATAAGATTTCCATATTGGATGTTGATATAGAATATTATTATTCAGAGAGCAGTAAGGAAAATCATATTCAAAACAAAAACAATTCTTACGACATTTTATTGTCTAATGCATCGAGTGGATTACAATCAATGACCCCATTAATTGTTATGATTGATCATTTGACAAACAACATATATAATGATGAACAAAAATTATCATATGAAATAGATGAAGCTAAAGCGAAGGTAACTCAAATGCTTATTTCTGAAATTTTATTTAAGCAAGTTTATGGTAAAGATTTTACAGAAAAAGAAATTAGAAAAAAGAAAATAGAAGAATTAAATAAACGAATATCAGAAAAAGAAGAAAGTGTAATGGTTAGTTTTGAAGAATTTAAAAAAATAAGAAATAACTTGTTTAAAACTCACAGTACAAATTTAATTATTGAAGAACCAGAACAGAACTTATTTCCAGCAACACAAAAAACTTTAATTTATTATTTATTAGAAAGTATAGCAAGTGATTTAGATCATAACCTTACATTAACAACACACAGTCCGTATGTGTTGTATGCCATTAATAATTGTATTATGGCAAATTTGGTTTATGATAAATTATCCGAAGAAGAAAAAGAAAACATATTTTGTCTAAATTCAAAAATTGATTCTAAATCAATTTCTATTTATCAAATTAAAAATGGGTTAATCAACTGCATACAACAAGAAGATGGGTTAATTGGTGAAAATTTCTTTGATGATCAGATGAAACAAGTAATGGATGAATTCTATTTAATGTTAAATCACTATTAAATGATAAAGCAAGGAATTCAAACCAATTACATACATCAATATAACACAATAAAAAATTTCAATGAAGATTTATATATTGCTGATTATACCGAACAAACTAAAACGCTTCCAGTAAAAAGAAGTGTTGAATTTTTTTCACCAAACCTACCTACAGATATTACATTTTTTTCCGTAATTAATACTCCAAAAATAATTATTGATGGAATAGAATTTAACAATTCAAGTTTTGTATGTGGAAATGGTAATTCCAAAACTCAATGTGAAGCAGTTTTATTTCCTACTTTATCATACATAGATTCTTGGGTATTATTTTGTGAATTAAAATATAGTTCCAAACCTTCAAATAATTCCAATAACTTAAAAAAAGCAATTAAACAATTATATAAAACCAGATATTATTACGTACAAAGCAATATTATTAGTTTAACAAATAGTTGCTATTTAATTGCTTCTCTTCCTCTTCAATCTGAACCATTTACGAATTTTTCAATTTCTCAACCAATTTTAACAAAACTAAAGAGAAATAAAAATATTATTTTAAGATTAAAAAATAAAGTTGAAATAATTGACAACAAACTATTAAAAGTATAAATCTATTGATAAGAGTAAACTGATATTACTATAATCATAGATTAGAAAAGTTCTTACTAACAAAAAACTTAAAAAAAACTCCCAAGTCGCCTTGAGAGTTTTTTAGTTATAATAGAACAAAGAATCATACCAAATCAAAACGATCTAGATTCATCACCTTATTCCAAGCTTTCACAAAATCTTTTACGAACTTTTCTTGAGAATCGGCACATCCATAAACTTCTGCCAAAGCTCTAAGTTCTGAATTCGAACCAAAGATAAGATCGACACGAGTCCCTTTCCATTTCAAATCGCCAGTTTTGCGATTTCGACCTTCATAAACATCTTTAGATTCTGAAGCCGCTTTCCAAGTTGTACCATAATCCAAAAGATTCACGAAGAAATCATTCGTCAATGTTTCAGGACGATTGGTGAATACTCCAGTTACAGCATAATCAAAATTGGTGTTCAATACACGCAAACCACCAATCAAAACCGTCATTTCAGGAGCTGTCAAGGTTAGTAATTGGGCTTTGTCAATCAGCATTTCCTCAGCCGAAAAGGTATATTGTGTCTTACTATAATTGCGGAAACCATCTGCTTCTGGCTCAAGTACTGCAAAAGATTCGACATCGGTTTGCTCTTGTGAAGCATCGCCTCTTCCGGGTGTAAAAGGAACGTTTACTTCCTGACCTGCATTTTTGGCTGCTTTCTCAATTCCAACACATCCAGCCAAAACAATTAAATCGGCAATTGACACTCGTTTCCCTCCAGATTGAGCAGTATTAAAAGCAGATTGAATTTCTTCAAGTATTCCTAGAACTTTCGACAATTGAGATGAATTATTCACTTCCCAATCTTTTTGTGGAGCTAGACGAATTCGTGCTCCATTCGCTCCACCTCGTTTATCCGAACCTCGAAACGTCGATGCCGAAGCCCAAGCTGTGGAAACCAATTCAGACACAGACAAACCTGAATTCAATATTTTCTCTTTTAAGGCAATTATATCATTATAATCTATAAGTTGATGGGTTACAGCAGGAACTGGATCTTGCCAAATTAGTTCTTCTTTTGGAACTTCGGGGCCAAGATAACGTGCAATAGGTCCCATATCTCGGTGTGTCAATTTGAACCAGGCACGAGCGAAAGCATCTTCAAATGCAGCAGGATTTTCGAGGAAATGTCTTGAAATTTTCTCATAAATAGGATCAACTCTCAAAGCAAGGTCAGCGGTAAGCATTGTTGGCGCGTGACTTTTCGATGGATTGTGCGCATCCGGAACGGTTCCTGATCCTGCTCCATTTTTGGGTTTCCATTGGTGAGCACCCGCTGGACTTTTGGTCAATTCCCATTCAAAACCGAAAAGATTCTGTAAATAATTGTGACTCCATTTGGCAGGTGTCGTTGTCCAAGCACCTTCAAGACCGCTACCGATGGTGTATTCTCCAGTTCCAGTTCCAAAAGTATTTTTCCAACCCAAACCTTGCTCCTCAATAATTGCAGCGGCGGGTTCTGGCCCAACATATTGATTAGGATCGGCAGCACCGTGGGTTTTCCCAAAAGTATGTCCACCAGCAATAAGCGCAACGGTTTCTTCATCATTCATCGCCATACGAGCAAAAGTTTCTCGAATGTCAATAGCCGAAGCCAATGGATCAGGATTACCATTTGGTCCTTCCGGATTTACATAAATCAATCCCATTTGAACGGCAGCCAAAGGATTTTCTAATTCACGGTCGCCTGTATAACGTTGATCGTCCAACCACTTTCCTTCGGAACCCCAATAAATATCTTCGGCAGGTTCCCAAACATCTTCGCGTCCGCCAGCGAAACCAAAAGTTTTGAAACCCATTGATTCGAGTGCACAATTTCCTGTAAGAATCATCAAGTCGGCCCAAGAAATTTTCTTGCCGTATTTTTGTTTGATTGGCCAAAGTAGCAAACGAGCCTTATCTAAATTCACATTGTCTGGCCAACTGTTCAGCGGTGCAAATCGTTGCGTTCCTAATCCTGCGCCACCTCGACCATCGGCAATACGATACGTTCCCGCGCTATGCCACGCCATTCTAATAAAAAACGGACCATAGTGACCATAATCGGCCGGCCACCAATCTTGGGAATCGGTCATCAACTTAAAAATATCTTGCTTGATAGCGTTCAAATCTAGGCTTTTGAAAGCCGCTGCATAATCAAACTCTTCGCCCATCGGATTGGACAAAGAAGAGTGTTGCCGAAGAATGCTCAAGTTCAATTGATTTGGCCACCAATCACTGTTTCGTGTACCTGTACTTTGTTTTACGGCACCACCTGAAAAAGGACATTTACCTCCTCCTTCTACATTAGCATCATTTTCCATAATTATTTGATTTTAAAAAACTTCCCTACGAATTTACCAAAAATATCTCTAATAAAAATCGTTTTGCAATAGATAAAAACTATACTGCTAGCTGAAATTTTTAATAAAAAAATCAAAATAGATTAGTCCTAATTTAGTAACGCATTTGAAATAAAAAAACTCCCAAGTTGCCTTGAGAGTTTGATAAAATATAAGTAGAAAGTATTTACAATACCCGATTAATCTGGGCTAAATTTCTTTCGTAATAGGATTCTTTGGTAGAAGAAATAATAACGCCGCCGTGAGTCGCAGAATGAATGAATTTAATTTCGCCATCGAGAACTTCGACCACCATTCCCACGTGATTGATTCGACCACTTCCTCTGGTTTTGAAGAAAATCAAATCGCCTTTTTGGGCACTTTGGGCATCTATTTTCGAACCGTAAGAAGCCATTTCTATGGATGATCTAGGCAACTTAATATCGTAACTGCTAAAAGTATAACACATTAATCCAGAACAATCAAAACCATCTGTCGTGGTTCCGCCAGAGCGGTATCGCGTTCCAATATGTTCGGAAGCTTTTGAAATCAGTTGATCTGCAAAAGAGGCATCGCGCACAATATTTGGATCTTTATTTTCAAATTTTTCTTTAACAAATTCTTTTTCAAGTGCAATTGCATTTTCGACAGCAACCTCTTTCTCTATCAATTTTGAAGTGCGAATTTTCAGCTGAGAACCAACCAATAATTTTTTTGAAATATTTGGGTTTTGTTTTTCTAATTCGGCAACCGTAAGTCCATACTGTTTGGCAATTCCGTATTTAGTTTCTTTAGGCAAAACTTCGTGAGTCAATTCGGTTTCTGCGTTCTTTTCTTCTATATTTTGTGGTACAACAACAATTTCCTTTTGAGATTTCACATCTTTATTCTCAGCAACAAGACTCGAATTAGCCTCTGCTTTTACGGGAACATTAATTTTTTGACCAACTTTCAAGGATTTTTTGCCTAATTCAGGATTGGCTTTTTTCAAATCGGTAAGGGCAATTTTATACTGCTTGGCAATTGAATATAGAGACTCATTAGGTAAAACTTCGTGCGTGAGATTGATTAATGAATTTTTAGTATCTTCTGTAGTTTGTGGAAGTACTGGAATTGTTTTTGCAACTTCTGGTTCCTTTTTCGCAACGACGGTCTGTGGTGCAACTTCTTTTTTCTCTGTTACTTTTTCGACCACTAAATTCGAATTGGCCTCTGCTTTTACCGGAACAGTAATTTTTTGACCTACTTTCAAAGATTTATTTCCTAATTCGGGATTGGCTTTTTGCAAATCGGCAATAGTAATCTTGTATTGCTTGGCAATGGAATAAAAAGATTCTTTAGCTAAAACCTCGTGCGTGACATCGGCTGATGAATTTTTATTGTCTTTTGTAGTTTGTGGTAGAACTGGAATTGTTTTTACAACTTCTGGTTCTTTATTCACAACGACTGTCTGTGGGGCAGTTGCAACTTCTTTTTGAGAAATCACTTCTTTCTGCTCAGCAACAAGATTCAAATTGGCATCAGCTTTCACTGGAACAGTAATTTTTTGACCAACTTTCAAGGATTTATTTCCTAATTCAGGATTGGCTTTTTGCAAATCGGCAAGCTTGATTCCGTATTTTTTGGCAATCGAATACAACGATTCTTTAGGCAAGACTTCATATTGAATTCCTTCCGTTGAAATTTCCTTTTTTTCGTCCACTTTTGGAGCAACGAATGTTTCTTCTTTTGCACTATTCTTTTTGGAAACGTTTGCCTTATTAACTTCAGTTGTTTTTTCAGTTTCATTTGCTACTGCAAAATCTTCTAAAGCCGTTTGGGGAATTTTGATGTTTTGTCCAATTTTCAGCCTTTCTTTTTCCAAATTAGGATTGATTTTGTACAAATCTTCAATAGTTATATGGTGTTGTTTGGCGATGCCGTAAAGTGTTTCTTTGGGAAGTACTTCGTGTGTTTTTTCAGGATGATTGGTTGCAATTGCAGGAGTGGAAACTGTAGTGTTTTTTTGGAATTTAGTAGGAATCAACAAAACCGACTTCAGTTTAATTCCGTTTACGGCATCGGGATTGAGTTCATAAATCGCCGAAGGTTTTACATTGTATTTCTGCGCAATTTCACTGATGGTTTCGCCCTTAGAAACAGTATGTTGTCTAAATTTTTCTTGCGAAAAAAGACTCATACTACTAAAGAAAACAATCAAAAAAAGGCAACTAAAATGCTTCATAAACACTATTTAAATTTCAAATCTATATTGTGCTGTTTCTGTAATACTGAATGTGAAACAACAACCGCAATTATTCTAAAAAAATGAATAATTATTTTACTTTAACGGCAAAACTTAATAATTAAGTATAACCTAAAAACAAATTTAATCTTAAAATATGAATTTCGCAATTTTCAAACGACTCTTTATCGTCAATTTAACAAAATTTAGAATAAAAAATGCCCAAGATTACTTGAGCATTTTTGATATAATTATTGTTTTAAAATTATGCATTAGCTTCGGCAGCAATTAAGTTCAATGCAGAACCAGCAACGAACCAACCAATTTGACTTGCATTATAAGTATGATTTGCCAAGATAGTGTCTTTAGAACCATCTGCATGAACGAACTCTAAAGTCAATGGTTTTCCAGGAGCAAAATCAACCAAGTCCAAGAAGTTAATTGTATCGTCTTCCTGAATTTTGTCATAGTCTGCTTCGTTGGCAAAAGTCAACCCAAGCATTCCTTGTTTTTTCAAATTGGTTTCGTGAATACGAGCGAAAGATTTTACCAAAACTGCTTTCACCCCCAAGAAACGAGGTTCCATGGCTGCATGTTCACGAGAAGAACCTTCACCGTAATTGTGGTCTCCCACAACGATTGAAGGAATTCCAGCAGCTTTGTAAGCACGAGCTACAGCTGGAACAGTATCGTATTTTCCTGTCAATTGGTTTTTAACCGAATTTGTTTTTTCAGTATAAGCATTAACTGCTCCAATCAACATATTGTTTGAAATATTGTCCAAGTGACCACGGAAACGCAACCAAGGTCCAGCCATTGAAATATGATCCGTGGTACATTTTCCGAAAGCTTTAATTAAAAGTTTTGCTCCTATAATATTTTTTCCATCCCAAGCATCGAAAGGTGCTAAAAGTTGCAATCTGTCTGAAGTTTCACTTACCAAAATTTGGACTCCAGAACCATCTGCTGCCGGTGCTTGAAATCCGTTATCTTCAACTGCAAAACCTCTTTTTGGTAATTCATCACCATACGGCGCAGTCAATTTCACTTCTTCTCCATTGTCGTTAATCAATGTATCCGTCAAAGGATTGAAATCCAAACGACCTGCAATGGCTAATGCAGCAACCATTTCTGGCGAAGTCACGAAAGCGTGTGTGTTTGGGTTACCATCGGCACGTTTAGAGAAGTTACGGTTAAAGGAATGAACGATTGTGTTTTTCTCTCCTTTATCTGCTCCCGCTCTATCCCATTGTCCGATACAAGGTCCGCAAGCATTGGTAAATACTTTAGTTCCCATTTTTTCGAAAGTAGCGATGATTCCATCTCTTTCTATAGTATATCTAATTTGTTCCGAACCTGGATTAATACCAAATTCTGCTTTTGGACTGATTCCCATTTCAACAGCTTGGTTTACGATAGACGCAGCACGAGCCATATCTTCGTAAGAAGAATTGGTACAAGAACCGATTAATCCCCACTCTACTTTAATTGGCCATCCATTTGCAGCAGCTTCTTCTTTCATTTTAGAAACTGGCG
>DAORUG010000141.1:0-8013 GCA_035433125.1 Flavobacterium sp. | reverse complement strand
AAATATGGGTATTATGAATCTCCCGGAACCGCACATGAATGGCTTACATGGCGAAGATGTTTAAACCAATTTGCACCATTGTTATTCCAATAATAAACATTAACTAAACCAAAATAAATTAAATAAATGAAAAAAAATATCACAGCAGCAATACTACTTCTTATGTTCAATAGCATTGTTGTAGCACAAAAAATAGAAAAGGAAGGCCCAAAAGGATTCGACCAACTGAGACCGGCAATTGCTCACGGTAAAATAGATACAATCTCTTATGCTTCAAAAACGGTGGGTACAACTAGAAAAGCTTTGGTTTATACCACGCCGGGTTTACCAAAAGGCAAGAAATACCCAGTACTTTATCTTTTACATGGAATAGGTGGCGATGAAAAAGAGTGGTTAAATGGAGGAACTCCACAAATAATATTAGACAATTTATTTGCCGAGGGAAAAATTAAGCCAATGATAGTAGTATTGCCAAACGGTCGTGCCATAAAAGATGACAGAGCTACAGGGAATATTATGGCTCCAGACAAGGTTCAAGGCTTTGCCAATTTTGAAAGAGATCTTTTGGATGATTTAATTCCCTTTATCGAAAAAAAATATCCAGTTTTGAAAGATAGAGAAAACCGAGCAATCGCAGGACTCTCTATGGGAGGCGGACAATCACTTAATTTTGGGTTGGGTAATTTAGATAAATTTGCTTGGGTGGGAGGTTTTTCGTCTGCACCGAATACAAAATCGCCTGAATTATTGGTGCCAAATCCAGAAGAAGCAAAGAAAAAACTAAAACTTCTTTGGATTTCATGTGGTGATGCCGATGGATTAATCACATTCAGCAAGCGTACACACGAATATTTGTATAAAAATGACGTGCCGCATGTGTATTATTTAGAGCCAGGAGGACATGATTTTAAAGTTTGGAAAAATGGTTTGTATATGTTTTCACAGTTTTTGTTTAAACCCGTAGATCCATCAAGTTTTTCAACATATACTCTTTTAGGATCACAACCAGAAACGAATATTCGTAATGCTAAATATCCTCAAATATTGCCAGATAATCGAGTAGTTTTTAAAGTTAAAGCACCAGAAGCAGTAAAAGTGCAAATCGATTTAGGTAAAAAATACGACATGGTAAAAGATGCAGAGGGAACTTGGAACCTAACTACCGATGTTATAAATAAAGGATTTAATTATTATTCCTTGCTTATTGATGGTGTGGCTGTTGCTGATCCTTCAAGCGAAAGTTTCTATGGAATGGGACGTATGGCCAGTGGGATAGAAATTCCAAATAAAGAAGGAGATTTTTATGCTTTAAAAAATGTGCCTCATGGTGATATTCGAGTTAAAAAATACTTTTCAAGAGCAACTAATTCTTGGCGTGAAATGTATGTTTACACACCACCAGGTTACGATAATGCCACCGAGAAACATCCTGTTTTATATCTATTGCATGGAGGTGGAGAAGATCAAAGAGGATGGGCTACTCAAGGAAAGACTAATTTAATTTTAGACAATTTAATTGCCGAAAATAAAGCAAAACCAATGGTAATTGCAATGCTTGACGGAAATATGACAGGAGTTACAGGTTTCGATGAAAGGGCACTTAAAGCTTTCGAAAACGAATTAAAAATGGGAGCAATTCCATTTGTAGAAAGTAATTTTAAAGTAGCCACTGATGCTAAAAATAGAGCTTTGGCAGGTCTCTCTATGGGTGGATTACAGACTCTTTATGCGGGTGTAAAAAATTCAGATATGTTTTCAAGTATAGGAGTGTTTAGCTCTGGTTGGTGGGCAAATAGCACAACATTATCAGATCCTCAATATGAATTTATGAAAAATAATACCGCAACTATTAATTCAAATATTAAAGAATTTTGGATTTCAATGGGAGGTAAAGAAGATATTGCTTACGAAAATTGTAAAATAATGATGAGCAAGTTTGACCAAATGGGAATTAAATACAAGTACAGCGAATATCCAGGAGGGCATAGCTGGCCGGTTTGGAGACATGATTTATTTATGTATGCTCCATTATTATTCAAATAGAATAGTGACAACTTGAGTTAATGTTTTAATTTATTTTAGTGTTTACTCAAATTTTAAATAACAATAAAAAAACAATGAAAAAATTAATAATTTTTTGCTGCTTTATAATTTCTTCGGCAGTTTCTTCGCAAAACACCATATCGGTTTCAAGTCCTGATGGAAACCTTGTAGTAAACGTATTGGTCAAAAATGGCAAACCAGTTTATTCCATCACATACAAGGGAGGGATAGTATTAGAAGATTCTCCGCTAGGGCTTATTACCAATGCAGGGGATTTTAGTACCAATATGGTTTTCGAAAATTCATCGATAGCTAAAGTCAAAGAAGACTACACTCAAACTAAAATCAAACAATCTAAAGTTAGCTATAATGCCAATACTTTAAACTGTTCGTTCACCAATGCCCAAAAACAAAAAATAGCTATCTTGTTTCAAGTAAGTAATAATAATATTGCTTTTCGCTATGAAATACCAGCTTGGGGAGACACTAAAGTTTGTGTAGTCACAGAAGAAAAAACGGGATATAAATTTCCATCAACTACAACCACATTTCTTTCTCCAATGATGCAAGCAATGACTGGATTTGCTCGTACAGCTCCTAGTTATGAAAGCGGTTACGAAGCCGATGCACCATTGGATAAAAATAAAGCTGCTGATGGTTATGTTTTTCCGGGACTTTTTCATTTGGGAGATAAAGCTTGGGTTTTATTATCAGAAACAGGAGTGAGTAGTTTATACACCGCATCGCATTTAAGTGGGTATAAAGACGGATTATATACTGTAGAATATCCAAATCCCAAACAAAATAATGGGTTTGGAAGTTCAGGAGGGCAAATAGGGCTTCCGGGTGTAACGCCTTGGAGAACCATTACTGTAGGTGAAACCCTGAAACCAATTGTTGAAACAACGATTCCTTTTGATGTTGTAAAACCACTTTATAAACCTTCACAAGAATATAAAATGGGTCGTGGTTCTTGGAGTTGGATTGTATGGCAAGACAACAGTATGAACTATGAAGACCAAGTAAAATATATCGATTTGGCTGCTGCCATGAATTTTGAATACATCTTGATTGATGCATGGTGGGACGAAAGAATTGGTTACGAAAAAATGAAAGAATTGATCAAGTATGCCAAGTCTAAAAATGTTGAGGTGTTCTTGTGGTACAATTCGAATGGTGCTGTAAACGATGCTTTTATGACTCCTCTCAACAAAATGAATACCGCTATTGCTCGAAAAAACGAGATGAAATGGCTAAAGGAAGCTGGTGTCAAAGGTCTTAAAGTGGATTTCTTTGGAGGTGACAAACAAGAAACGATGAAGTTATATGAAGATGTACTTTCGGACGCTAATGATTATGGTTTGATGATTATTTTTCACGGAGCAACTCTTCCTCGTGGTTGGGAAAAAATGTATCCAAATTATATGGGAAGTGAAGCTGTTCTGGCATCAGAAATGTTGATTTTTTCTCAGGATGTTCGCGATAAAGAAGCCTATTTTGCCTCATTACATCCTTTTATTCGAAATGCCGTGGGAAGCATGGAATTTGGTGGAGTGTTATTGAATAAATATCTAAATAAAGGAAATGCAAAAGGACAAGAACGATTGACTACCGATGCTTTTCAATTAGCAACAGCGGTACTTTTCCAAAATCCTGTTCAAATGTTTGGGCTAACTCCAAATAACCTTACAGAAGTACCCGCTTTTGAATTAGACTTTTTGAAAAAAATTCCAACGACTTGGGATGAAACCGTTTTTATTGATGGTTATCCGGGTAAATATAGTGTCGTTGCCCGCAGACACGGACAAAAATGGTATGTAGCAGGTGTAAATGCTGAGAAGACAGCTAAAAAACTTAAACTTAATTTGCCAATGCTTGCAGGTCAAAGCATTACCATGTACAACGATAAGGATACCAAAGAAACCTATACAACAAGCGTAAAAGTTTCTAAAAAAGGAGAATTATCAATAACAATTCAGCCTAATGGAGGATTTGTATTAACGAATTAGAAAAAATGACAAAGAGTTTTAAAATACTTGTAATACTTATTACTATCCTAAATTATTCAGTAGGAAAAGCACAAAATCCTATTGTACAAACCAATTATACAGCTGATCCAGCTCCAATGGTTTATAATGGTAAAGTTTTTCTTTATACAAGCCATGACGAAGATGATTCTACTTGGTTTACCATGAACGATTGGAGATTATACACAACCGAAGATATGGTCAATTGGACTGATCATGGAGCCCCATTGTCCTATAAAGATTTTGAATGGGCAAAGATGAATGCATGGGCACCGCAATGTATAGAACGAAAAGGAAAGTTTTATATGTACGTACCCAATACAACCAGAGAAGGAAAAGGGGCAATTGGCGTTGCTGTTGCAGATAGTCCTTATGGACCATTCATAGACCCATTGGGAAAACCTTTAGTTTCTAATGGTAATGCCGACATAGACCCAACCGTTTTTATAGACGACGATGGTCAGGCTTATTTGTTTTGGGGAAATCCAGTGTGCTATTACGTAAAGCTAAATGAGGATATGATTTCTTATGATGGTGAAATCAAACAAATTCCTAATACGATAGAAGCATTTGGTAAACGAGAAGGAAAAGTGAATGAACAAAGACCAACGACTTATGAAGAAGGGCCGTGGATGTATAAACGCAATAATCTTTATTATTTGGTTTTTGCCGCAGGACCAATTTCAGAACATATTGGTTATTCAACCAGCAAAAATATAGAAGGACCTTGGAAATATCAAGGTGTTGTGATGCCTACACAAGGAGGTTCTTTTACAAATCATCCGGGGATTATCGATTTTAAAGGAAAAAGTTATTTTTTCTATCACAATGCCGCGTTGCCTGGAGGAACTGGTTTTACTCGTTCTGTGTGTGTGGAAGAACTTAAATTTAGTAAAGATGGTTCTATTGTACAAATGAATATGACCGAAGGAATTAAAAAGAGTTTAACTCCTTTAAACCCTTATGCTAAAACCGAGGCAGAAACCATCGCTTGGTCAGAAGGTGTTAAATCAATGAAAAACAATGTGGTTGGTAATTTTATTACAGCAAAATACAATGATGCTTACACCAAAGTAAAAGAAGTAGATTTCCGTAAAGAAGGTGCTTCGAAATTCACGGCACGAATTGGTACAACTCACAACGGAAATGTATCAATGGAAATACGATTAGACAGCAAAGACGGAGAATTACTTGGAACAGTAAAAGTGCCAATGACAGGAGGAAATGACAGATGGTCATTGCAAACAATTGATGTAAAAAAAGTTTCAGGAATTCACGATCTCTATTTCGTTTTTAAAGGAAAAGCCAAGACCGATATATTGTATTTTGATTATTGGATGTTTTCAAAATAATTTTCCACAAACAATCAATAATGCAGGATTTAAAGGTTTCATCGCAACCAAATTCAATGTATATCGACCATAAAAAGAGTATAAATAAATTAGAATAAAGAAAATAAAATTAACCAATGAATAATAAACAATTAAAATTTAAAGTAATGAAACACACACAAGCACTATTATTTTTAAGTATAGTTCTGTTCTCCATAAATGGAGCAAACAGCCAAAATAAACAAAAGAGCAATCCTGCTTTATTCTCTAGTTTTACCTATCAAGGAAACGACAAAGTTTATACAGACAATCCATTAAAAGCAGACGAATTTTACACACCTCTTTTGCAAGGATGTTATCCTGACCCAGCCATCACCCGCAAAGGAGATGATTATTATATGGTTTGCTCTTCGTTTGCCATATTCCCGGGTGTGCCAATTTTTCACTCTAAAGATTTGGTAAACTGGACTGACTTGGGTGGTATATTGAATGATGTTACCCAATTCAATCCTCACGATACAGGGATTAGTGCTGGAGTTTATGCTCCAGGGATTACTTATAATCCTCATAATGATACATTCTATATGATTGTAACCGCATTTTCAGGAGGTTTAAATAATATTATTGTAAAAACAAAAGACCCGATGAAAGGTTGGGGAAATCCAATAAAATTAGCTTTTGGCGGAATAGATCCTGCAATTTTCTTTGATGATAATGGCAAAGGATATATCGTTCATAATGATGCTCCGGATAATGGGAAAGAGCGTTACAATGGTCATCGAGTTATCAAAATTTGGGAATATGATGTTGAAAATGATAAAGTAATTCCTGGTACAGATAAAATTATAGTGGATGGTGGAGTTGATCCTGCCAAAAAACCAATTTGGATTGAAGCACCGCATCTTTACAAAAAAGACGGAAAATATTTTTTAATGTGTGCCGAAGGGGGTACAGGAGGCAATCACACTGAAGTTATTTTTAAAAGTGACAACCCAAAAGGACCATTTATTCCTGCACCAAGCAATCCAATTTTGACACAAAAATATTTCCCAAGAGACAGAGCCAATAAAGTGGATTGGGCTGGTCACGCCGATTTAGTGAAAGGGCCTGGAGATAAATACTATGGGGTATTCTTAGCAGTTAGACCAAACGAAAAAAACAGAGTAAATACAGGTCGCGAAACTTTTATACTTCCTGTAGATTGGTCAGGTGAATTTCCAGTTTTCGAAAATGGATTGATTCCGTTGGAGCCAAAAATGAAAATGCCAAAAGGTGTTACAGAAAACAAAACAGGTAAAGAAGGATTCTTTCCTAATGGTAATTTTACCTTCAAAGATAATTTTACATCAGACAAATTGGATTACCGTTGGATAGGTCTAAGAGGACCTCGTGAAAAATTTATCACGACATCTAAAAAAGGGTTGCAAATCAATCCGTTTGATACCAACATAAAAGAGCTGAAACCTACATCAACATTGTTTTATCGTCAGCAACATAATAGTTTTTCATTGACAACTACAATTGAATACAAACCGAAATCAGACAAAGATTTGGCTGGTGTTGTAGCCTTGCAAAACGAAGGTTCTAATTATGTTTTTGGAATTACAATGAAAGACAAAGACTATTATGTGGTACTACAAAAGAATCAAAAAACAAGAAGAGATGCAGCAATAAATTCTACCATTGTAGCAAGTGCTAAAATAGATATTAAAAAACCTGTGCAACTTCAAATGAAAGCAAACGGGGATAATTATGAATTTGGGTATTCCACAAACGGAACTGACTTTGTTAACGTAGGCGGAACGGTTTCGGGAGATATTCTATCAACCGATGTCGCAGGTGGTTTTACAGGTTGTTTACTAGGATTGTATGCAACATCTAATAATGATGCTAGACCGTAATACTAAATAAAAAAGTTCTGCAAAAAAGATATTCTAAATTTGTTTGTGCAATCGAAAGAAAGCATAAACAAGTTTAGATTGTTAGGTTGAGTTTTAAATTTTAAGAATTGCTTTTTTTAAATAATTCTTTTTGATTTAAAAACTTGAAAAGATTTACATCAATAAACCCACTTGGACCAAACAAACCATCGAGTATTGATCTTTTCAATACCAAAATAAAATGAGTTAAAACAAATCACGATTTAAAAGTCAACACAAATGAAAAGCATTTATTGGTTAGGCATTTTTTCTTTATTTTTTATAGACTGTGCAAGTCAAAAAATGACAAGTACAGCTACAGGAATTAAGACAGAAATTAATGCTACTAACATAGAAATTCAATTTCTATCGCCGTCAATTGTAAGGGTATTAAAATATCCCAAAGATGTTGTATTGGATAAAAAGAGTTTGGCAGTGATTAAAACGCCAGAAAAACTTGATTTAAATACTACTGAAGATGCCGATTCTTATACCGTAAGTAGCAGTAAATTGAGAGTAAAACTCGATCGAAAAACAGCTACAGTTAGTTTTCTGGATTTAAATGAGAAATCATTTTTTACGGAAAAAAAACAAGGTTTTGAGTTTTTGCCTACCAATGATGCCGGTGAGAGTACTTACAAAGTGAGTCAATCCTTTCAGTTAGAACCAGACGAAGCCATTTACGGACTTGGG
>DAORUG010000140.1:0-8046 GCA_035433125.1 Flavobacterium sp. | reverse complement strand
ATTATTAACTCCACGCAGATTATAGCTTAAACTAAACAAACGAGCACCGTCGATAAGCGGCATCAAAGCACGGGTTTTAATATCAAATTTATCTTTGTTTGGGCCTTTTTCTTCGACATTAAATTTTTTGAAAAAAGTCAACGGAGAGTTTTTTCTTAAAGCTTCATTACCAAGAAAATCAAATAGTAATGTATTGTTTTTTATGTTATTAAAAACAACATTTTCGATAGCTTCTTCTATTTTTTTCTCTCCAATTACAATTTCAAAATCAAAGAAAATACTGCTCAATTCATTACTATTTTCCCCTGGAGTATTCATCCAGCTGTTGTACTGATTTGTCCAGTCAGTCAGCGATTTACACCACAACATATTGCTTCCCATATGTCCATAAGGGCAATATTCATAACCCACTTTTTCGAGAATTGCTGTAGTTCTTTTTCCTAATTTTAGGAAATAATCCTTCACATCTCGATATTTTTCGGCAGTTACATCTTCGAAAATCAGCATACTATCCTGATCGGTCGTTAATAATTGTTCTTTTCTTCCTTGACTTCCAATGCTTAACCAAGCATAACGAGCAGGAGGAGAGCCCAAATCCAAGATGGATAACTCAACTGAACGCTTAATAATGGCTAGATTTATTTCACTTGCGAGATTATTTACGTGCGAAAGTGGAATGTTTTTGGAAATTGATTTTTGAATAAGTTCAGTCAATCGTTCACGAATTCCTTTTAAATCCTTAGGAGTTTGTGAGCGTTTGATTTCTTTAATTAGAACACCAGGATTACTGGCCTGTGCCACAATTAAATCGTGCTCAGAAATGACACCTTTAATAGCAGATTTATCGGTTCCGTCTTGCGTAACACACAAATGTGTTACATTGTATTTTAACATTAATAATTGAGCCTCTGCTAATGAAACATTCTCAATAACAGTCACAACAGGCGAAGACATAATTTTATCTAAGGTTGTCGTAATTGGAAATCGACCCGTAGCAATTTTTGAGCACATATCTGTATTAGTAACAATACCAATAGGCAAATTGTTTTCGCAAACCAGTACACTAGTAGACAAAGAATTTGTCATCAATTGAGCTGCTTCTTGAACAATACTGGATGCTGTTGAAGTTATTGGAGCAATATTATAAGTCAGAGATTGAAAATATTGCATTTCTGATTGCTGGTTAGAAAAATATACATTGTCAGAAATCAATTTTCCACGTAAATTTTCTTTATCACTTGGATTGCTTGTGTTAGTAGCAAAACTGTGCAAAAGAAAGTCCAAAACCTCAGAATTATTGGCTACAAATGGACGGAAAACAGCTATAGGGATAGCATAAATAATACTTTCTTCACGTGCTTTTGCCGTCATCATGTAATTATTTTTGGCAAAAAACGGGCGTAAACCAAAAATATCACCTTCATAACATTTATTCAATAACGTTTCCTCGGCATCGGCAATAACCGAAAGATTGATAACACCAGAAGCCACGACATAAAAACTATCGTGCAAAACATCATTAATTTGAAACAAAACTTTGTGTTTTTCGAGATTGATTACCCGAATACTAGTAGCAATTTCAGATAATTCTTGAAAAGTTAAATTGTCAAATGGCGGATATTTCTTCAGAAAATCAGCAATGTGTTCAGCAATTGAGTTCATAATTTTTTTATATTGTCGATTGTAAAAATAATAAATTAATAAATCATAATACCGTATTAATTGAGTAAAACGATTAATTTATAAAATCCTTAATTTTTTCTTAAAGTTACTGTGAAATATGATAAATTTAGATAAGATATTTTAAATTTAACAATTAAACTAAAATATTTAAATCATGAAATTAAAAAAGAAAATTCAGGCTATTGTCTTTGCTTTATTTATGACAACTTTCGTTAATGCTCAAAACAAACCTGCAAGCCCTGCGGCAGTTGCGACTGGAAAAATTAATGGAGCAAACATTAGTATTAATTATAGTAGTCCTTCAGTAAAAGGAAGAGTAATTTGGGGAGAATTAGTACCATTCAACAAAATTTGGAGAGCTGGTGCCAATGCTGCAACTACTTTCGAATCCGATAAAGATCTTATCATTGAGGGTTCAAAATTACCTGCTGGGAAATATTCTTTTTTTGTGATACCAAACGAAAAAGAATGTGTACTTATTTTTAATAAAGTAGCTAAAATGTCTGGAACCAATAATTATAATGAAAAAGAAGATCAATTGCGAGTAACTGTTAAACAACAATTGGCTGATTCAAGTTCTGAAAGCTTAGTTTATACTATCAAAGAGAATTCGATTGTTTTGAGTTGGGAAAAATGGAATATTCCGTTTTCTGTAAAATAATTTCAAACTAATAATTGTTTTATCAAAGCATCACCAATTAATATTGGTGGTGCTTTTTTATTTGATGGATGAATATGAGAGTAGTATTAAAAAGTTTTCAGCATTGTATCAACAGTAGAAGGATTAGAATTGAATATTCTATTTTACATAATATAAATTATAGTGCAAATATAATTATTTTAATTCTATGGTAAGAAATACAATATCTAGTAGAAATTTCAGAATCTAACTAACATCCTTCTTTGATTTTTTATCAGGTCTGATAATCATTCGCAAAGATTGATCTTTAGAAAAATAAGCAGTCATCCAATTAAAGAATGTCATAATTCTATTTCGGTATGAAATTAAAGACATCAAATGTACAAATAACCAAATCAACCAAGCAAACAAGCCATTGAAATGCAGTTTGGGATTGGGTAAATCCACCACTGCTTTATTTTTCCCGATAATCGCCATCGAACCTTTGTCGTTGTATTTAAAAGGTTTAAGTGACTTGTTTTTAAGCATTGATTTAAAATTTTCAGCTAAATTTATACCTTGCTGAATAGCTACTTGCGCCACTTGCGGATGACCTTCGGGAAAATTCAGATCAGTAAGTTGGATACAAGTATCTCCAATGGCATAAATATTTTCGGTAGTCGTTATTTTATTGTAAGCATCGGTTATCATTCGTTTGCCACGACCGTAACTTTCTGCTGGAATGCCTTCAAATTGTTTGGCTGTAACTCCAGCGGCCCAAATTAGATTTTTGGTCTGTATGGTTTCGCCGTCGGCAAAATAAACAATATCATTCTCATAATTGACAACACGTGCATTTAGTCTTACAACAACACCCAATTTTGTTACAGCGTCGAGTGTGTCTTTTTGGGAAGCTAAACTCATTGGAGACAACAAAGCATCGCCTCCATCTACCAAATAAATTTGACTGGCAGCTGTTGCCAATTCAGGATATTCTTTGAGTAAAATATTTTTTCGCATCTCGGCAAACATTCCTGAAACTTCAACTCCTGTTGGTCCGCCGCCCACCACGACAATGGTCAGCAATTTTCTACGCTCCCGGATATCTTTGCAAATGGCTGCTTTTTCTAGATTTTTCAAAAGCGTATTCCGCATTTCGATAGCGTCATTGAGCGTTTTCATTGGAATGGCATTTTTCTTGACATTTTCCATCCCAAAATAACTCGTTTCGGCTCCAGTGGCAAAAACCAAATGGTCATAACGCAATTCGCCGTTGTTGAGAATAATTTTATTTTCTGAAGGTATTACCCTTTGCACTTCGCCCAAACGAAATTGCAAGTTCTTTTTGCCTGCAAAAAATTTTCGAAAAGGATAACTAATACTCGATGGTTCTAGATATGCCGTGGCAACCTGATAGATAAGTGGCGGAAAGAAATTGTAGTTGTTTTTGTCAACAAGGGTTACTTCAATGCCTTTTTCGTCTGTTAGTTCTTTGGCTAAATTGATACCAGCAAAACCTCCACCTATTATTACTATTTGCATATTGAATCTTTTATAAAAATGATTAATTTATAAAAGTACAATATAAAAGCAGGGCAAAATATTAGTTTTTGAATTTTTTAACAGGTTTTTCTCTATTTGAATCTGCTTTGGTTTGAAGCAATTGATTGGCTAACAATTTTTCAATCAATTCATCTTTAGTTAAATGATGAAAAATAGTTTTGATTTTGTTTTTAAAATCAGCCGAAACTTCATGATTGGGTTTGGTTTTGAAGATTTGTTTTGCCCATAAAATCGTGTTGTTTTCTTCGATATTTTCGGCGGATGGTTTTTGGAATTTGGTGAATTTAATTCCTAATTCTCTTTCGAAATCGGCAATTTCAGCCACTTCTTCTTGTTGCAAAACGGTTAACGAAAGCCCCTTTGCTCCTGCTCTAGCCGTTCTTCCGCTACGGTGAACATAGTTTTCATAAGTGTCAGGCAAATGATAATTGACTACATAAGCGATTTCCTTAACGTCAATTCCTCTGGCGGCCAAATCGGTGGCGACCAAAATATTGATGTGTCCTTCACGGAATTGTCCCATAATTCGATCCCGAATTCCTTGTGACAAACTGCCGTGCAAAGCTCCTGATGAAAATCTATTGATAGCTAAATTCTTGGCTAATTTATTAACGGCTGCTTTGGTTTTGCAAAAAATAATGCCGCGTTCGCCATCTTTAGAAGTTAGAAAGTGCATCAAAACATCCAGTTTTTCTATGGGATCTACGACGATATATTGATGGTCAATTCCTTGATTTCCTACCGTTTGCATATCGGCACTGACTTGAACCACATTTTTATTCAAGTAATTCTGAATCAATTGTTTGATGGTTCCGGGCATCGTGGCCGAGAAAAGAAATGTTCTACGGTTTTTAGGCAACTCGGCGATGATTTCGTCTAAACTTTCTTTCAGAATACTAACCATTTCGTCTGCTTCATCGAGAACGAGGAACTTCGTTTCTTTTAAGTTGATTGCTTTACGCTGAATCAAATCAATCAATCTTCCGGGAGTTGCCACGACAATATGTGTTGGCAAAGTCAAACGTTCTATTTGGGGTTTTATGGGGATTCCTCCGCAAGTTTCGGCAATGGAAACTTCGGGAAGATATTTGGCGAATGCTTCTAAATTACTAAAAATCTGATGTCCTAGTTCACGAGTTGGAACTAGAATAACTGTTTGAATTGTAGGGGTTTTAGAATCAATTAATTGAAGTAATGGTAAACCAAAAGCAGCCGTTTTCCCTGTTCCTGTTTTGGCTAATCCAACAACATCAGTATTCGATAAAAGTAACGGAATGGCCTTTTGCTGAATTTCTGTCGGCACAACAATTTTTAAACCATCAAGTGCTTTTATAATAGATTCTTGGATTCCTAAATCGGCGAATTGTTTTGACATTTTGTTGATTTAATAATTAATAAAATTGTTGTTTTGAAAATCATTACCCTAGCCCCGATAGCAGAGGAAATCCTATTGTGCCGGCGTTCGGCACAATAGATTGCAACGAATAGCGGGAAATAGCTCCTAAAAATTAATCGGCTTCGTTCATAATTTTCTCGCGATACTTCTTTCCTATCAACAAAGTAAGTTTCAGCTTGTAATCCTCGACTAACCATTCGCGGTAGTTTTTGCTACATTGACTCAAACATTTGGCATAGCGTTTCAAACGACATTCGATATCAGGTTCTAATTCTTTGCACAAAGCTTTGGCATCTCGTAATTCCTCGGTATTATCGACACACATTGCGGCGTGTTGCTCCAGAGATTTATCTAAAACTATTTTGGAACGCAAATTTTGAGCAATCGCAAGTTTGTGTTCTTCATCGACATCAAAAGTTACGACTTCGGTTTTGGCAAATTTGGCTCGTAATTCTGGTGGCATTGTGTATTTGAAATACAATTCGATTTCGGAATCATCGCGCAAGTTTTCCAGATAAAATTCGGGTGATTTGAAGATATGTTGCCAGTTTACAGGCTCATTCCACAAGCCAAAACGAGCGGCATTATTTCCTAAATCGATTACCGTAAAGTTGTCTTTATTGGGCAATTTTCGGGAACCTCGACCTATCATTTGAAAGTATAATGTCAGGGATTTTGTGGCTCTGTTCAAAATAATGGTTTCCACAGTAGGTTCATCAAAACCCGTGGTAAGAATTCCAACCGAAGTTAATATCGCGTCGGGAGTTTTCTTGAACCATTGCAAAATATCTTTTCGATCTTCATTACTGGTAGTATTGTCAAGGTGACGAATGGTATATCCAGCTTCGCGGAATGTTTCATAAACATACAAAGAGGTGTTGATTCCGTTATTGAAAATCAGGGTTTTTTTGCCCAAAGATTTTTCGGTGTAAGCATGCAATAATTTTTCTTGCATCGCCATATTAGTATATAAATCATCGGATGATTTTACGGTATAATCGCCATTTATACCTACTTTCAAGGAAGTTAAACCTACATCATAACTATAAGTAATTGCTTTGGCTAAGAATCCTTTTTCAATAAGAGAACTAATATTGTCACCGACAATCAGTTCATCATAATTTTCGTGCATCGGCAACTTGATGTTCGAGCTCAAAGGCGTGGCAGTAACTCCAAGAATAAAGGCATTCTTGAAAGAACTTAATAATTTTCGAAAGGAATTATAATGCGCTTCATCAATAATTACCAAGCCAATGTTGTCGAGATGCAACTTTTCGTCGTTGATTCTGTTTTTCAAGGTTTCGACCATAGCTACAAAACAAGAATAATCGTTCTGATCAGGCAATTCTTTGACTTTGCTGTTGATGATTTTGTTTTTTACGTCAAAACCTTTGAGCATTTTTGAAGTTTGCTTGCAAAGCTCAATTCGATGGGTCAGAACAACTACTTTCTTATTGTGTTTTGATAAATATTGTCGAACAATTTCAGAAAAAACTACCGTTTTACCTCCGCCTGTTGGCAATTGATACAATAAATGATGATTGGATGGAGCATTCTCTAAGCGTTCGAAAATAGATTCAATATCTCCTTTTTGATACGAATAAAGTTCCTTTTTATCTTCAATTTCTGTTTCTAATGAGTTTTGAGGCATTGTTTTTTGTTGGATTTTTGCAAAAATACACCTAAAAAAGAGTTATTCCACTAAATAATCGTGTAAAAAAAGAATTGCAGTTAAATAAAATCGATTATGAAGTTGGTTTTTAGTATTCAAAACGTTCTATAACAGCTTCGAATTCTGGGGTATTGTACCATTTTTGGCGCATTGTTTCATTGTTTATAGCAATAATTCTAGCTTTGAAATCAAATAATATTCCGTTTGCAATCATAAAGCTAACGGCTTGTTCAAACGAATTGAACATACTTTTGTAAAACAATTCAGCTTTCACAGGCTTTTCGGCTGAGAAAGTTTGGGCAATTTCTATCGAATAAAGCATAATATCACCAATAATGAAAGGATCTACGCCCAAAACGATAAAATGTTTGATGTATTTTTGAGCTAACGAACGACGCAACTTCGGTCTTCGAGGTTTTCCTGAAGTTCGTTGCGGGAAATATTCATTCGAAATTTTTATTTTACATTCTTTGAGCAAGGTTTCCTCTTTTGGATTGAAAACAAAATCATAATAAATCTTTACAGGACTAAATTTTTCATACAACTCCAAAATTTGTTCTTCGAGTTGGCTTTTATCAAGTTCTTTAAGGTATTTTTTTAAATCGCGTTTGCTCATTTTT
Organism: Flavobacterium sp.; assembly: GCA_035433125.1. Taxonomy (GTDB): domain Bacteria; phylum Bacteroidota; class Bacteroidia; order Flavobacteriales; family Flavobacteriaceae; genus Flavobacterium. The sequence continues at coordinate 493 of DAORUG010000140.1, read as the reverse complement.
AAAGTTTATAATGCAAAAGTAAATTAGTTTTAGAAATACTGCTCTGAAAATCAATGATAATTATTAGTTTTGCCGCTCAAAAAATTTTAAACTCATTATTATGCTCAAAATATTCAAAAACGTAGCCATCCTGGAAGGAATTTCATTTTTAGTTTTAATTGCTAATATGCTCATTAATAAAACAAATAATCCAGAACTTTACCATATCATATTAAAACCTTTGGGATGGGCTCACGGAGCATTATTTATAGGATATGTTGCTTTAGCATTTTTAATTACCAAATCTCAAAAATGGAGTTATGGAACGCTTTCTATAGTGTTAATTGCTTCCTTAATACCTTTTGCAACTTTTTATGTAGAAAGGAAATACATTCAAATTCCTGTAAACAAATAGTATCCTTCATTTCAACTGGAAAATATAAATTTTGCCGCAGATTGACTGATTTTAAATAATCTGTTAATCTGCGGTATTTTTTTGAAGCTAATTATTCCT